>NZ_JBALMG010000062.1:0-26951 GCF_036963225.1 Bacillus sp. JJ783
CTTCGCTTAATTCGATTATACTGGTGTTTGTTTTATTTTTTTTAAAAACCCCAAGCATCATTCTTCCCCCTGTTTATAAAACGTTTTCATTTTTGTATTCTAATGTAATTATATATTTTTATATACAATTACTCTATAGTATGTGGAATTGTATATAAATTAAGAGAATTCTATGTAGAATTCTCTTAATGGCCTTTATTAATTTTTGCATGTGTTTTAAAGAAAACTGGGAAATGTACATTATATATTACGGTGACTACACGAATAACGAATGTTATTAATAAACAAACATAGAAAGCTAATACGTGTGCCCCCATTGCATGTGTAATTAGGAAACTAACTGCTCCTAAAATAGAAGCAATTGCATATATCTCTTTTCGGAATACATACGGGATATCTTGAGCACAAATGTCGCGTAAAATACCGCCCCCAATACCTGTAATAACTCCCATTGAAACGACTAAAAACGAGGCGTCAACGTGATGTGACATTGCTGCATTTGCACCAATAGCTGTAAATACACCTAAACCAACAGCATCAGAAAGCATAATAACAACTTGAAGTTTATTAATACGCTCAAAAAACATACATGTGAATAATGCTGATAGTACACTTACGAAAAAGTAAATTGGTTTTACAAATGCGACAGGAGGCAGGTTACCAATCATAATATCACGAATAATACCGCCGCCGAGCGCAGTAGCTACAGCTAAACAAAGGACACCAAATAAATCTAGATCTTTTTTCAAACCAACTAATGTACCAGAAATGGCAGCGGCGATAATGCCAAGAAACGTAAATATATCGATTAATAACATGGCTTTAATTCCTTCCCCTTAAAGATGTTCCAGAGAAAAAATATACACTAAAGTTTTGGAAATAACAATTACTTTTCGCTACATGTAGAAAAATGGATGAAATACATAAAGAAAGCGTTTGAAAGTGTTTAGAAAGTAGCAATTGATTAAATTGAAAAAAGTGCGGAAAGATTAATTTTGTAGTTTTTACCGTGGATTAGTTGAAGGGTGTTACAAATGGAATGATTTATATATTATTATAAAATGATAAGAAGTATTTTGTTGTTGTCGAAAATGAGTCAAGGTGTGTTAGATAGTTTTTATTGGAGCAGGGAAGGATAGTTAAAGCACAATGTTTTCTGTTATTAATAATGCTTGATTTGACTTGTTTAGGCATAAAAAATAGTTCTCAATTTAAATATGAGTTATGTTATAATTGCTGGGTGTGTTTAAACGATAGAAAACTATGATTAAAAGATAATGTAAAGATTTTGTATGGAGGTCTTGGAATGTTAGCAAATCAAGCTAGGGTTAGATTTGAGCATTTTTTGCTCTTTTTTATTATTTTACAGCCTGTTTTGGATTTATTAACCTCTCTTAGCATTGAGTTATTAAAAGTAAATGCGACAGTTGGAATTATGGTGAGATTCCTCATTATGGCAATGGGTGGTATTTATATTTTAATTCAGGCAAAAGAAAGAGAAAATAGGAAGTTTTTGATTTATCTTGTATTACTAGGAGTTATATTGGGAATAGGATTTATTAATAACAAGTTAATCAAGAGTCCTATTGTAATCACAGAAGAAGTTAAATTCATTGGGAAAGCATTATATATATATATTATGCTTAGTTCATACATTTTAGCTTTAAAATCACTGAAGAAGACAGTAAATATTAGCGATAAAGTTAGAAATAACATTGTGTATTCAACATTAATTATTAATGTTATTATGGTTATTTCTATTACAACTTCTACAGACTTTGGAAGTTATGAGTGGATGAAAGTTGGTTCCCGAGGATGGTTCTATGCAGGTAATGAACTAGGTTCAATCTTAGCTATTATTTTCCCTATTGTGGTACTATATTCTATTCAAAAAACAAAGAGCGTGAAACACATTTTATACTGGATTCCATCGCTGTTAATGATTTACTCTTTAATTCAAGTTGGTACGAAAGTAGGGATGGGCTCAATTGGTGCTACGTTAGCGGCAGCAATCGGGATTATCGTACTACAATTATTATTTGATAGAAGAAATCCAAACAAAAAGTCTCTTGTACTTAATGGATTAATTGCTATTGTCCTATTAGCTGGTGTTGTCGGAACGTTTAAAATGACGCCATTAGCACAAAATATGGGTATTCATAACAACTATTTATCAGAACAAAATGTAGCGCAGCAAGGTCAAAAAGAAAAAGAAATTAAAGAGAAAATTAAAAAAGAAGAAAAACAACATAAAGTTGAGAAACCAGAAGAAAAGGCGAAGGTAGAAGCTGAAGTTAAGAAAGAGCTTGAGAAAGAGCAAAAGAAAGAAAATCAAGAAAATCTTATTTTCAGTGGACGTCAAGTATATGAAGAGAGACATAAGCAGTTCTTTAAAGAAGCGCCGATGTCACAGAAACTGTTAGGAATGGGTTACGCAGGTAACTATAAATATAATGAACAAAAGCAGCCAGATCCGAAGCTAATTGAAATGGACTTCCATGATTGGTTTTATGATTTCGGAATTATTGGTTTTGCGTTAATGATGATTCCATTTATTTATTACGGCTTCAGAATCTTAATAGCATTTGTTACAAGATTTAAGGAAATATTCAATGTGAAATATGGAATGATTTCAGCAAGCTTAGTATTAGCACTAGGTATTGCATATATCGCAGGACATATTTTGACGGCACCAGGAGTTGGGATTTACTTTGTAGTGTTGTTAGCTTATCTAATTGTAGACTTAGAAATTGAATGATAAAAATAAAAGCTAACTTTTGTTAGCTTTTATTTTTTAGTACAGTAAAATAAAGATAGATGGAAATGTAGCGAGGATTTAAAGGAGGAAAAAATATGAGGATATTGCATATGAATGCAGGAGCAGAAGATGGTGGAGGAAAAACACATATTATTTCACTTCTCGATCAGTTCCCAACTGGTGAAGTAGAATTAGCAGTATTTGAGGATGGAATTGTTGCGAAAGAAGCAAGAGAGCTAGGAATAAAAGTTCATGTGTTTTCACAAAAATCTCGCTATGATTTATCCATTTTAAAGAACATAAGTGAATTCATTAATAAAGAAAAATTTGATGTAGTTCATACACACGGTCCTAGGGCGAATTTCTTTGTTTCTCTAATGAGGAGGAAATTCGCGGCAAAATGGGTAACGACAATTCATAGTGATCCATTTCAAGACTTTACTAAACAAGGCTTAAAAGGTTGGATTTTCACTAAGTTAAATTTGAAAGCTTTAAAAAATATAGATTTATTTTTTGTTGTAACGAATAGGTTGAAAAAAAGCTTAGCGGCATTAGGTATTTCAAATGAAAAGATGCATGTCATTTATAACGGGATTGAATATGATCAGGAAAAAGCAGATGGCTATAATAAAAAGGAAATGTTTAATATTGACGAAGATGTGTTTACGGCAATCCAAGTAGCGCGTCTGCATCCTGTTAAAGGACATGAAGTTTTATTCGATGCGTTACAACAAACGAAATTGGAAAAAATTAAAGTGTTATTAGTTGGTGATGGGCCGTTAGAAGGAGAATTAAAGGCATTAGCTACTGAAAAAGGGATTAATGATAAAGTTGAATTTTTAGGGCATCGTCAAGATGTAAAACAATTATTTGCATCATCGCATGTAAACTTATTAACATCACATAGCGAAGGATTCCCATTAGTTCTGTTAGAAGCGGCAAATCAACGCGTTCCATCTATCGTGACGAGAGCGGGGGAAATCGAACCGTTAATTGCAGATGAAACTTACGGATGGATTGTGCCAACTGGTGATGGGAAAGCATTGGCGGTGGCATTAGAAGAGGCGTATGATAAGTGGAAGACTGGAGAATTAGCAGCAATGGGTAAACATATTTATGAGCATGCTACTCTGAATTTCTCACTACAAAAGTTATATGAAGATACGAAAGAAACATATAAGCGATTAATAGAGAAAAACCTTTAATAATAGAGAGGATAGTTAATTATGGCAGTACAAACAGTTGATATTCTTGGTGTTCCTTTCTCTACAATGACAATGGATGAGACGGTCCAATATTTAAAGGAACAATTAGAAGTGGAGCAAACTCATACCTTTCAGGTAGTAACAGCAAACCCTGAAATTGTTATGTGTGCAAAAAAGGATGAAAAATTCCATAAAACATTATTAAATACAGATTTAATTACACCTGATGGTATCGGGGTTGTTAAAGCAAGTGGTATGCTTGGTACACCTTTAAAAGAGCGTGTGGCAGGTTTTGACTTAATGTGTAATTTATTAGCGAAGTTATCGGAAGAGAATAAACCAGTATCTGTTTTCTTATTAGGTGCAAAACCACATGTTGTACAAGCTGCATCAGAGTATGTAACGAAGACGTATTCGGCGGTATCTATTGTGGGTACACAAGATGGGTACTTTAAACAAGAAGAAGAAGAGAATATTGTTTCTCGCATTCAAGAAGCAAAACCAGATCTATTACTTGTTGCGCTTGGTTTCCCAAGACAAGAAAACTTTATCCAAAACAATAAGCATCGTTTAGAAACGAAAATGGCTGTTGGAGTAGGCGGTAGTTTAGATGTGTGGGCCGGAGAGGTAAAACGTGCGCCCAAATGGATCCAAGCTATTAACTTAGAATGGTTTTATAGATTATGTAGTAATCCAACACGCTGGCGTCGTCAGTTAGTATTAGCCGAGTTTTTAAAAGAAGTAATGCGTTCAAAAAAGTAGCGGAACATCGCTACTTTTTTTATTTGTTTATTTTTGATAAACATTTTACTTTTTGGGAATGATGAAGGAGAATTTTTTATACGAAAGTATTTTACTTATGCAATACACACATGTAAAATGATGTGTAAAGACACCTGTGTAAGGAGGACTTCTTGTGAGCAAGGTAAAAGAAATTTCGAAGCGAAAGCTACTTGGTATAGCTGGACTTGGCTGGCTATTTGACGCAATGGATGTTGGAGTGCTTTCATTTGTAATAGTGGCGTTGCAAAAAGAGTGGGGATTAAGTACTCAAGAGATGGGTTGGATAGGTAGTATTAACTCAATTGGTATGGCTGTAGGGGCTCTCGTTTTTGGGATACTATCAGATAAAATAGGACGGAAATCGGTCTTTATTATTACATTATTACTATTTTCTATCGGTAGTGGCTTAACGGCTTTAACGACGACACTCGCGATGTTCCTCGTTTTACGCTTTTTAATTGGTATGGGACTTGGCGGGGAACTTCCAGTTGCATCTACCCTTGTATCGGAGAGTGTTGAAGCGCACGAACGCGGGAAAATAGTTGTACTATTAGAAAGCTTTTGGGCTGGTGGTTGGTTAATCGCAGCTCTTATCTCATATTTTGTTATTCCTAAATACGGTTGGGAAGTTGCTATGGTATTAAGTGCAGTTCCAGCGTTATATGCTTTATATTTAAGATGGAATTTACCCGATTCTCCAAGGTTCCAAAAGGTTGAAAAAAGGCCATCTGTTATTGAAAATATAAAATCGGTTTGGTCTGGAGAATATCGTAAAGCAACAATTATGTTATGGATTCTATGGTTTTGTGTTGTCTTTTCCTATTATGGAATGTTCCTTTGGTTACCTAGTGTAATGGTACTAAAAGGCTTTAGTTTAATAAAAAGTTTTCAGTACGTACTTATTATGACTTTAGCTCAACTTCCGGGATATTTCACAGCTGCATGGTTTATTGAACGTCTTGGTCGCAAATTTGTATTGGTTACGTATTTAATTGGTACAGCATGTAGTGCTTATGTGTTCGGAATTGCGGATTCATTAACAGCATTAATAGTGGCGGGTATGTTACTATCCTTCTTTAATTTAGGTGCTTGGGGTGCATTATACGCTTATACACCGGAACAGTATCCAACAACTATTCGCGGTACAGGTGCAGGAATGGCAGCGGCATTTGGACGTATTGGTGGTATTCTTGGACCACTATTAGTAGGGTATTTAGTTGCTTCACAAGCGTCACTATCGCTAATATTTACGATTTTCTGTGGATCAATTTTAATTGGGGCACTTGCTGTAGTTATACTCGGTCAAGAAACGAAACAGAGGGAATTAGTATAAAGTGAAACTTTAATCAGTGGGTGTTTTGTCCATCAACCACTGATTATTAGACCGCACCAATCGGGATAAAAGAAAAGGGAACCAAAGTGGTTTCCTTTTTTCTGTTTTTTTAGATAAATAATGGTATAGTAAGAAAAAGGGATTGTTTCTTACTAAAGCGAATGTATACAACAAGACATATGGACAAAGGAATTAGGTGGCTGGATAAATGAAAATCTTACTTATCATGGGAGAAACAGAAGAGCGAAGAAAATTAGTTGAGAACTTTACTGAAAACATTCGAAATGTAGAATGTTTTGAAGCGGAAACTGGAACAGAATCTTTGCTAATAATGAAAAAACATACACCTGATTTTGTTTTTTTAAATTCGCAATTAATGGATGGTACTGGTTTTGAATATTCGAGTTTGTTACGAGAAGTGAATTGTTATACGAAATTTATTTTTATTGGTGAGGATATAGAAGAGGCAATTACAGCTTTTCGTTTCCAAGCATTTTATTATTTATTACGACCATTTCGTGAAGAAGATTTACAGTTCATTTTATATAAAATGGGGAAAGAACAAGGTGAGAAAGCAAAGAGTCATTTGCGTAAATTGCCGATAGAAGGCCATGAGGGGATTAGATATATTTTCCCAGAAGATATTGTATATGTAAGTAAAAATAAGGAAAACAAAACCGTTTCAATTTATACAACGAATAATCAGTATATTTCAACATATACACTCCAAGAATTAGAAAATAAACTAAATGCATATGATTTTTTACGTGTACATAAAAGCTATTTAATTAATATGTCGTATGTACAAGAACTTAAACCTTATTATAATGGCACGTATAATTTGCATTTAGACAGGTACGATGAGCAACCGATTCCAGTAAGCCGCAATTATGTAAAACGACTTCGAAATAAAATTGAACTGTGACAAGTAATGAGAGAATTTCAACATGATAATCTAAAAATCCTTCATGATAAGGAGGATTTAAGTTAAGTATTCAGAAAATTTAGTACAATCTCCACTAAGAAGTAGTAATGGGGGGATTGTATGTGAAAATATTGAAGTCAATTTTACTTTGGGGAGTTATTGCAGCGCTAGGAGCATCTGCTTTTGGTGTAATAGCGTTATCGCAAGGTGAGACAATTAATGCTGTATGGCTATTAGTTGCTGCTGTATCAGTGTATGCGATTGCGTATCGCTTTTATAGTAGATTTATAGCGAGGAAAGTTTTTGGTCTAGATAATAATAGACAAACACCTGCTCATACGTTAAACGATGGCAAGGATTATGTTCCGACAAATAAATGGGTTTTATTCGGACATCACTTTGCAGCGATTGCAGGGGCTGGTCCTTTAGTAGGACCGATTTTGGCGGCGCAGATGGGGTATTTACCTGGGACAATTTGGATTATTGTTGGGGTAGTTATTGCTGGAGCTGTACAGGATTTTGTAATTTTATTTGCTTCAATGAGACGTAATGGTAAATCATTAGGAGAAATGATTAAAGATGAGATTGGTCCTGTTACAGGATTAATTGCAATGATTGGTATTTTAGGTATTATGATCATTTTATTAGCGGTATTAGCTTTAGTAGTTGTGAAGGCGCTTGTTGGAAGCCCATGGGGAATGTTTACAATCGCAGCAACGATTCCAATTGCTATTTTAATGGGAGTTTACATGCGTTACATTAGGCCAGGGCGAGTAGGAGAAGGATCAGTAATCGGTATTGTTCTGCTAATCTTATCTCTTATTGGAGGACAATATGTAGCAGAAAATCCAACGCTTGCAAGTATGTTTACTTTTAGTGGTGAGACAATTGCTATTATGCTTATTGTATATGGATTTATTGCATCGGCATTACCGGTTTGGATGTTATTAGCACCACGTGATTATTTAAGTACATTTTTAAAAATAGGGACGATACTTGGGTTAGCAATCGGTATTTTAGTTGTAGCACCAGATTTAAAAATGCCAGCAGTTTCGCAATTTATCGACGGGACAGGTCCTGTTTTCTCCGGCAATTTATTCCCGTTCTTATTTATTACGATTGCCTGTGGTGCAGTGTCTGGATTCCATGCTCTCGTTTCATCTGGTACGACGCCAAAAATGATTGAACAAGAAGGCCACGCAAAGCCAATCGGTTATGGAGCAATGTTAATGGAATCGTTTGTAGCAGCGATGGCAATGATTGCAGCTTGTGTATTAACACCAGGAACTTATTTTGCAATTAATAGTCCTGCAGCACTTATCGGTACGGATGTATCGCAGGCAGCTCAAGTTATTTCTTCATGGGGATTTGCTATTACACCGAATGAATTAAAAGATCTTGCTGTTAATGTCGGAGAACAGACCATTTTATCACGTACAGGTGGTGCACCAACATTAGCAATTGGTATGGCGTATATATTTTCGCAAGTAATGGGCGGAACGGCGATGATGGCATTTTGGTACCATTTTGCTATTCTTTTTGAAGCACTATTTATTTTAACAACGATTGATGCGGGAACACGCGTAGGGCGATTTATGATTCAAGACATTTTAGGTCATGTATATAAGCCGTTTGCGAAAACAGATTCAACATTAGCAAATGTGATAGCTACAACACTATGTGTACTAGGATGGGGGTATTTCTTATACCAAGGGGTAATAGATCCGCTTGGTGGAATTAATACATTATGGCCACTTTTCGGTATTGCAAACCAAATGTTAGCAGGTATTGCATTATTACTTGGAACGACAATTTTGTTCAAAATGGGAAAAAAGGCATATGTTTGGGTAACACTTATTCCGACTGTCGGATTGCTTATTGTAACAATGACAGCAGGTTATCAAAAGCTATTTCATGAAAATCCCAAAATAGGATTTCTATCACATGCGAAAGTATTCCAGGGAGCATTAGATGATGGGAAAGTATTAGCTCCGGCTAAAAATATTGCGCAAATGAAACAAATTATTTTGAATGACTATATTGATGCAGCGCTTTGTGGAATTTTTATGATAGTTGTAATCGCTGTATTAATTTCTGCACTTCGAATTTGGATTCAAGTATTAAGAAATAAGCCAATGCCGTTAAAAGAGGCACCATATATTCCAAGAGATGAAAGTGAGTCGAGGAACTATGCTTAAAAGTTTACGGAACGTATGGGGAAAGAGAAAGCAATTTATTAGTTTACTTGTCGGAGTTCCAAGTTATGAAACTTATGTAAATCACATGAAAGTACATCATCCAGAAGAGAAAATTCTATGTCAAAAGCAATTTTTTGCTGAGGCACAAGAAGCTAGATTTAATGCAAAAGGCGGAAAGATATCGCGATGTTGTTAATGGAGGGGACGAAATTTCGTCTCCTTTTTTATTTTGCTTTTTGCTGTTCCACGTGGAACAATAAAATAAAAAAGTTTGGGAATTATAGGTATTTCGTAATACAATAACATATAGAAAGTGATAGATGGAAAAGAAAAAGTAGGGAGATTATTTTATGTTCAGAGATCTATTTGTAAATATGACAATCATTCTTTCCTTTATCTTTGTAGGTGCTCAGCTTTTAAGAGATAAGCCGTTAAAAGAAGGGTTCTCTTTTTGGCAGAAATGTTTGGTCGGTATTTTAACTGGAATATTAAGTATATTATTGATGCATTTTGGTGTACATATTGAAAATATTATGTTGGATTTACGTTATTTAGCAGTTATTTTGGCAGTTATAATTGGTGGCCCAATAGCTAGTAGTATAACAGTTATGATCATTTTAATAACTCGGATAATTTTTACTGAGTACTCTTTAGCCTCTGAATTGGCCGGATATACTATCGTGGCAATAGGGATTGGCGTTACCCTCATTTGGCGGATAAAGATTTCTATATTTCCAAAATGGATATGGTTTAATGTGTACAGTTTGTCTATTTTAATACTACCACTTTATATTTTATTTAAGGATATATATGTAGTGGTATTATATTTAGTTTGTTGTATTGTAGCGGCATACATCACATTTGTAAGTGCAAGTTACGTATTGCAATCCAATGAATTGTTTCAAAAGATGAAGCATTATGCAACGATAGATGCATTAACGAATCTAGGAAATGTAAGGCAGTTTGATTTAGAGATGAATCGCCATATTGGTAACAAGTATATGAAAAATGATTCACTTTGTTTATTACTTATCGATATTGATCACTTTAAGTATGTAAATGATACGTATGGACATCTTGCTGGGGATGAGGTATTAAAACAAGTGGGGCGTATTTTGTTAGAGAATGCACCATTCCCAAATTTAGTCTTTCGAAAGGGTGGCGAAGAGTTTGCTCTGTTGTTACCAAAAAAGAGATTAGCATTTGGAACTCGTATAGGGGAACAAATTCGACTAGCCGTTGAAAATCATCCATTCCAACTGAAAAATGGAAAAAAAATTAAAATCACAATTTCTGTCGGAATTTCAGAGTATAAAAAATCACCTGATCAATTTATTCAATCAGCGGATGATGCATTATATTATTCAAAAAGAAATGGTAGAAACAAGGTTAGTTCAGCATCATAGGAATTCGGGGAGTAATTTAAAACATTTCTGCAAAGTAATTAAAACCCACAGAACAATAAATGTTCTGTGGGTTTTAATCTATTTTTAAATTTATTAATAAAAAGCGTTATGTTAGACAAGTTCTTTCGGTGCAACGAATTTGCGGTATGCACCGTGATGTGTTGGTCCTACATATTCGTTAATCTTAAATGAATGACGAATTGCAGCTGTGATGAATTCTTTCGCAGTTTTTACTGCTTCTTTCACAGTTTTTCCTTTTGCAAGTTCTGCTGTAATTGCAGCAGAATATGTACAACCTGCACCGTGTGTATTTGTCGTATCAATCTTTTCAGATTCTAGAAGATCGAATGTTTCGCCGTCATATAATACATCAATAGCGGTTTCTGTGCCTAGTTTGCTACCACCTTTAATCAGTACGTATTTAGCGCCTAAAGCATGGATTTTTTTTGCAGCTTCTTTCATATCCTCAAGAGAATTAATTTTCACACCACTTAATTGATATGCTTCAAATAAGTTTGGCGTTACAACTAATGCCTTTGGAACAAGAACGTCACGTAAGCAGTCATTTGTTTCAGGATGTAATGCTTCATCTGCTCCTTTACATACCATAACAGGATCAACTACTACATTTTCGAAATTGTGCTTTTCAATTGTTTCCGCAACCATTTCGATAATTTCTACTGATCCAAGCATACCTGTTTTTAAAGCATCTACGCCAACGCCTTCAATTGTTGTTTCTAATTGTGGTTTTAATGTAGAAGCCGCAATTGGGAATACGTTATGTGCCCAACCGTTATGTGGGTCCATTGTTACGATTGTTGTAAGAGATGTCATTCCATATACGCCAAGTTCTTGGAATGTTTTTAAATCTGCTTGTATACCAGCACCGCCACTTGTGTCAGAACCAGCGATTGTAAGTGCCTTATTTAATGTCATTATGAAAGCCCCCTCAAGTGATATAATGAAAACTATGTTTTCACTATTATATCAATGTTACGAATAAGTACAAAGTGAAAAGTAGATGATTTACTTGAGAAGCGATTTAAAATCTTGTATGTAGGAGACTTGATATGTTTCGAGATAATCGTACAAATGAATTAGTTATATTAAAAGAAATTGCAGAAACGCTAAATACATCAAATGATACCTACCATGTATTGCAAGCGGTCCTAGAAAAATTACTAAGTGTAACAGGTTTAACGACAGGATGGATTTTTCTTGCGGATGAAAATGGGAGGTATACAAAGTTAATTGATTATCAGTTACCAGAGGCACTTACATATGAAAATAAACGCCCAATGTGTGAAGGTGAGTGTTGGTGTTTACGTGGTTTTGTAGATGGGAAGCTAGAGCGCGCGGTTAATATTATTGAATGTAAAAGAATTAATAATGCAATTGAATATAATTGGGGAGATACGGAAGGAATTCTTCATCATGCTACGGTTCCTTTAAAGGCCGGAGGGGAAAAAATTGGGGTATTAAATGTTGCAAGCCCAGGTAAAACACATTTTTCAGAAGAAGAATTGGTTTTGCTCCAATCCGTTGCTTTTCAAATCGGGACGGCTTTAAAGCGAACCAAATTATATGAAAATGAAAAACGAAGAGCACATTATTATGTGAAATTGGAACGTTTTATTCAAGTGTTAAAAACGATTCATAAGTTTAATGTATTACCTGAGAAAGTGGTAAATCACGTGGGTGAAGTATTTCAATGGAATCAAGTGGCGTTTTTTATTAGAGAAGAAACAGAATTATCTTTGCGAGCGTCTTATGGTCAGGAAGAGTTACAGGAAGATGTGAAAGAAGCAGCAAAGAAGGCATTAGAAAAAGATGAGCCTGTTTTATTAAAACGTCAAATTGGTCATATTGTACATCCAAATAGGGCCGTTATCGCTACGCCAATACATATTCAAAGTCATATGTTTGGTGTCTTGTGTGTTAGTTCAAATAATGGAGAGTTTGATGTTAATACAATAGATGTAATGCAAGCTCTATCGAATCATATTTCGTTAATAATAGAGAATTTAAGATTAAATGAGCAACGCCGTGAACTTGTACGGATGGAAGAAAGAAATCGGTTAGCAAGAGATTTACATGACTCAGTTTCACAAAAATTATTTTCATTAACTTTTATGACGAAGGGTGCTGAAGCTGTTTTAAAAGGCCAAAATGAAAAGGTAGATAGTTCTTTGTATGAGATGCGTGAACTAGCGCAAGGTGCTTTGAAAGAAATGAGGACCTTGATTTGGCAGCTTCGTCCGGCAGGATTAGAGAAGGGGTTATTACCAGCTCTAAAGCAATATGGCGAAAGTTTGGGATTGAAAATTCGGGAACAGGTTACTGGTGTTCGTGATTTGCCACGCGTAGTAGAGGAAGCGCTATGGCGAATTGGACAAGAATCTTTAAATAACGTAAGTAAGCATGCGAATGTACGAGAAGCGACGATTTATTTCAAGGTGACGGAGAAAAATGTATCATTAGAAATAATCGATCAAGGAAACGGCTTTGAAGAAAAGGATATAAAAGAGAAGAAATCACTTGGTATGACTACGATGCGTGAAAGAGTAGAATTAGTTGGTGGAACAATTAAAATTGTAAGTGATAAGAAAAGAACAAGTGTAAAAGTAAATGTACCATTATGATGTGAAAATGAGGGAATTTTGTGAAAATAAAAGTATTGTTAGTTGATGATCACACAGTTGTTTTAAAAGGATTGGCATTCTTTCTGAGTACACAGGAAGATTTTGAATTAGTTGGGGAAGCAAACAATGGGAAAGAAGCGTTGGTGAAAGTAGGCGAAACGAGTCCAGATGTCGTATTAATGGATTTATACATGCCTGAGATGGATGGAATTGAGGCAACAGCTTGTATTAAAAAAGAATATCCAAACGTGAAAGTAATTGTATTAACTAGTTTTTCTGATCAAGCTCATGTATTGCCGGCACTAAAAGCTGGGGCAAGCGGTTATATTTTAAAAGATATAGAACCAGATCAGCTTGTTGAAGCTATTCGAAGCGCGTATAAAGGTAATATTCAATTACATCCAGATATAGCAAATGCCCTTCTTTCTCAAACTTTACCACAGGAAGAAAAAGAAGAAGAACCTTCCGTTCAAGTGGATGTGTTAACAGCGAGAGAAAATGAAGTATTGCAGCTATTGGCGAAAGGGATGAGCAATAAAGAAATTGCTTCTGTTTTAGTTATTACAGAAAAAACGGTAAAAGCTCATATGAGTAGTATTTTGAGTAAGTTACATTTATCCGATCGCACACAAGCAGCATTATATGCAGTGAAAAATGGAATTGTATAAGACGAAAGTCGTAAGACCTAGTCCGCCTTTAGAAGGTGGACTTTTTTTATGGGAAAATACGTCTATGTGAGGACGAAATTGTCTTGATATAAAGATAAAATGTATTTGTAAGCAACAACAATTACAAGGGAGTACCCTTTTTTCGTAAGTAATATATAACAACATAAGAGTGAGTAGTAGGAGGAAAAGAATCATGGCAACAGTTTTATTTGTAAAAGCAAACAACCGCCCAGCGGAACAAGCAGTTAGTGTGAAATTATACGAGGCATTTTTAGCAAACTATAAAGAAGCACATCCAAACGATACAGTAGTAGAACTTGATTTATATAAAGAAGAATTACCATATGTAGGCGTAGATATGATTAATGGTACATTCAAAGCAAGTAGAGGATTTGGTTTAACAGAAGAAGAAGCAAAAGTGGTAGCAGTAGCTGATAAGTATTTAAATCAATTCTTAGAAGCTGATAAAGTAGTTTTCGGTTTCCCATTATGGAACTTAACGATTCCGGCCGTATTACACACGTATATTGATTACTTAAACCGCGCTGGTAAAACGTTTAAATATACACCAGAAGGTCCAGTTGGGCTTATTGGAGATAAGAAGATTGCTTTATTAAATGCACGCGGCGGCGTATATTCTGAAGGTCCAGCAGCTGAAGTGGAAATGGCTGTTAAATACGTAGCAAGCATGATGGGCTTCTTCGGCGCAACAAACATGGAAACAGTAGTTATCGAAGGACATAACCAATTCCCAGATAAAGCAGAAGAAATCATTACAGCAGGTCTTGAAGAAGCGGCTAAAGTAGCAAGTAAATTTTAATTAAAAACATAATCGTCACTCGAAAAAACAGCATTAACATTTACATGTTAATGCTGTTTTTTTTATATTAGTTTGTAGTTTCGTTACGTTTAGGAAGCGGAAATGCATTGCCAATTGCCGCAGCCCCGAGCATCGGTAATAATAAATTGAGCGGGAAAAACATGAGTAATAGTAATGTTATAGCTATTGGTTTTCTTAATGCATAGCTTGAAATAGCTGTCGTGACGATGGCTACGGAAGATATTGGATCTATAGGCAGAATAGAAGCTATAGCGTATCCGATACTTGATCCAGCAAATATAATGGGGAAAATATGTCCGCCACGCCAACCCGTATTTAAACAAACGGCAGTAATACATAATTTTAAAATTCCTGAAAGAAGTAGTACCCAGAAGGATAAATGGCTCCATTCAATGACTAAATCTTTTAATTGATGTTCCCCTGAAAATAACGTATACGGGAGGAAAGTTCCAGTAATCCCGAGTAAAATACCGCCGATAATTCCAAGTGATACTTTGTATTCCCTGAAGGGGTGGATTAATTTCTCTAATGCAAATTCTAATTTGAAATAAAAGAAACCAACTATAGCACCAATGCTAGCAAGTGGTAGAAAGGCGATCCATTCATTAAGAGCAAGAGACCCTTCCCCAAAATCAACAATAAAGGATCCACGACTATCGAGTTTACTAAGTAATAAGTAAACGGAAAAACCAGCAAAAGTGGTAGCTAAATATACAATTGCTTTTTTTCCTTTAGAAAATTCGTTAATTTGTTCACCCTCATTTTCATTCGGAGCTAAGTAACCAAATAATGGTGCATTAAAAATGACACTTAAAGTAGCACCAATTCCAACCTCTGTTAGTTCATTCATTCCCTTTAAAGCAAATTTAAAGCGATCTCCTACCCATGTACAAAGTCCACCGATAATTCCAACAAGTGCAGCTTCTGGTCCTAAACTAGCTCCAAATATTAAAACGATAATCGCAGTTAAAGTAGCTTTATGTACAAAACTATATTCAATTCTACCTGTTTGTTTATATTCAGCCATTACTTCCGGCATAAGACGTGGGTATGTGCCGAAGTGTTTTTGTGTTAAACCAACGAGGATACCACCGATGATTGTTACACAAATGGTGTAATAAGGAGGAGAAGAGAAAATAGTAGGTAAGTATCCCCAAATAAAGTGAATTCCGATATTTATTGTAACTAAAAATAACCAGACTGTAGCTCCTACTATAGAGCCCAAAAGAAGGCCATATAAGACGAGTATATAGTGCATGTCCTTTTTATTTGTCATGTTGTACCTCCATTATGTAAGTTTTAATGTAGAAAGGATTGAATATGCTAGTGTGAAATGAATTGAATATATATAGTATCTTTTTGAGAGGTTGGCTTATTCAATATATTGAGATCTCATAAAAATTTGAAACCAACGCGGTTAAACCACTTATTTAATTCTATATAGTGATCGGAGTTTTTAAAAGGTCTTTTTCAAATGAATATGGAATATATTTCTTTTGTTGTTTAAATTAAATTCCTTACATTTAATTTAGAACATTCAGAAAAACTATTTGACATTAGGAAATTATTGCTATAAAATCAACGGTAATTGCATAGTCTTATCAAGAAAAGGTGGAGGGACAGGCCCGATGAAACCTTGGCAACAGCCGTATAACGGAATTGTGCCAAATCCTGCAGGTAATAATCCTGAGAGATAAGAAAGAGCCTTAGAGCGTGTCTTCAAACTGCTCCTTTCTTGTTTTCAGGAAAGGAGCAGTTTTTTATTTTGCATTAAAAGAAGGGAGAATGAGAGATGGGAGAATCATGGGGAAAGGGAACGATTTGTGTGCAAGGTGGCTATACGCCAAAAAATGGTGAGCCGCGTGTTTTGCCACTTTATCAAAGTACAACGTATAAATACGATACGTCAGATGATTTAGCAGCACTATTTAATTTAGAGGCAGAAGGATATATATATACGCGTATTGGAAATCCTACTCTAGCTGCATTTGAGCAGAAGTTATCAGATTTAGAAGGCGGTGTAGGGGCTGTTGCAACAGCTTCTGGGCAGGCAGCTATTATGCTTGCGGTTTTAAATATTTGCAGTAGTGGAGACCATTTACTTTGTTCTTCAACTGTTTACGGAGGAACGTTTAATTTATTTGGAGTGAGTTTACGCAAGCTTGGCATTGATGTTACGTTCTTTAATCCTAATTTAACGGCAGATGAAATTGCGGCACTTGCTAATGATAAGACAAAACTTGTTTATGCAGAATCGTTAGGAAATCCAGCAATGAACGTTTTGAATTTCAAAGAACTTTCAGCGGCAGCAAAAGAATTAGAAGTACCCTTTATCGTTGATAATACATTGGCGACGCCTTATTTATGCCAGGCATTTGAATATGGGGCAAATATCATTGTCCATTCCACAACGAAATATATTGATGGCCATGCAAGTTCTTTAGGCGGCATTGTAATAGACGGAGGGAACTTCGATTGGACAAATGGAAAATACCCTGAGCTTGTTGAACCGGATCCGAGTTATCACGGTGTAAGCTATGTTCAAAATTTTGGAGCAGCAGCGTATATTGTGAAAGCACGCGTTCAGTTATTAAGAGACTACGGAAACTGTATGAGCCCATTCAATGCATATATTAGCAACATTGGCCTGGAAACATTGCATTTACGAATGGAGCGTCATAGTGAAAATGCTCTCGAAGTTGCTAAGTGGCTTGCTAATCATGATTGCATTGAATGGGTGAATTATCCAGGGTTAGATAGTAATGAAAATTACTCGTTAGCACAAAAGTATTTGAAAAAAGGTGCTAGTGGAGTTTTAACATTTGGTATTAAAGGCGGATTAGAAGCAGCAAAAGAATTTATCGCAAATGTAAAACTCGCAACTCTTGTAACGCATGTAGCTGATGCAAGAACTTGTGTAATACATCCTGCTAGTACGACGCACAGACAATTAAGCGCAGAAAATCAGCGTTTAGCTGGCGTTACATCTGATTTAATCCGTTTATCGGTCGGTATAGAAGATGTTTCTGATATTATTGCAGATTTAGAAGCAGCGCTAGTCGGAGGCAAACAACATGCCGATCATAATTGATAAAGATTTACCAGCTCGCAAAGTATTGCAGAAGGAAAATATTTTTGTAATGACGAAGGAGCGAGCAGCAACACAAGATATACGTGCTTTGAAAATTGCTATATTAAATTTAATGCCTACAAAGCAAGAAACAGAGGCGCAATTACTTCGTTTAATTGGAAATACACCGCTGCAATTAGATGTTCATTTACTTCATATGGAATCGCATCTGTCTCGCAATGTAGCGCAGGACCATTTAACGAGCTTCTATAAAGCATTCCGTGATATTGAGAATGAAAAATTTGATGGACTCATTATTACAGGAGCACCAGTTGAAACTCTTTCTTTTGAAGAAGTAGATTATTGGGAAGAGCTTGGACGTATTATGGAGTATTCAAAAACAAATGTAACATCTACGCTTCATATTTGCTGGGGGGCACAAGCTGGTTTGTATTATCACTATGGTGTGCCGAAGTATCCCCTTGCGAAAAAAATGTTTGGTGTATTTGAACATGAGGTTCGCGAGCAACATGTGAAATTGTTACAAGGGTTTGATGAAGTGTTTTTTGCTCCGCATTCTCGTCATACAGAAGTACGAGAGAGCGATATTGAACAAGTGAAAGAATTAACGTTATTAGCCAATTCTGAAGAAGCGGGTGTTCATCTTGTTATTGGGCAAGAGGGAAGGCAAGTTTTCGCACTGGGACACAGTGAATATAGTTGTGATACGTTAAAGGAAGAATACGAACGGGACCGACAAAAAGGGTTAAATATTGATGTGCCAAAAAATTATTTTAAACATAATAATCCAGATGAGAAGCCAATTGTTAGGTGGAAGAGTCATGGGAATTTATTATTCTCTAATTGGCTGAATTATTACGTGTATCAAGAAACCCCTTATATATTGTAAATAATGATTGTGTAACACGTGGTAGCGTTTTATTTGTAAAGATTAACCCTTATTTTTCCGAATGTTCAAAATACATTATTTTTCAGATTTTTTGTCTATATAATGGCATCTAAACACAATTTTTGAGGGGTGGACAGTATTATGAAAGAAATTCAAGTTGGGTTATTAGGTCTTGGGACAGTTGGTAGTGGTGTAGTTCGTATTATTACAGATCATCAAGAACGACTTATACACCAAGTAGGTTGTCCAGTGAAAGTAACGAAAGTGTTGGTGCAAAATATTGAGAAAGAGAGAGAGGTAGAGGTACCTTCTACTCTATTAACACAAGATGTGAATGAAATTTTAGATAATCCTAATATTGATGTTGTCATCGAAGTAATGGGCGGCATTGATGATGCGAAAGCATATATTTTACAAGCTTTAAAAGGCGGGAAGCACGTTGTGACTGCAAATAAAGATTTAATGGCGTTACACGGAGCGGAACTCTTAGCGGTAGCAAAAGATAACAAGGCTGATTTATTTTACGAAGCAAGTGTAGCTGGAGGGATTCCAATTTTACGAAGCATCGTAGAAGGACTTTCTTCAGATCTTATTACGAAGGTAATGGGAATTGTAAATGGAACGACAAATTTTATTTTGACGAAAATGTCAGACGAAGGGAGAGCATATAACGACGTGTTAAAAGAAGCTCAGCAGCTTGGATTTGCAGAAGCAGATCCAACATCAGACGTAGAAGGTTTAGATGCGGCAAGAAAAATGACGATTTTGGCTACTCTCGGTTTCTCTACAAATGTAGAGCTTGGAGATGTGAAGGTAAAAGGAATTACTTCTATTACAGCAGAAGATATTGAATATAGTAAGAGCTTAGGCTATACAATTAAATTAATTGGTCTTGCAAAGCGAGATGGCGAGAAATTAGAGGTTACAGTTGAGCCAACTTTACTTCCAAATGCACACCCTCTTGCGGCAGTGCAAAATGAATATAATGCTGTCTATGTGTATGGTGAAGCGGTAGGAGAAACGATGTTTTATGGTCCGGGAGCAGGAAGCTTACCGACAGCGACAGCTGTTGTTTCTGACCTAGTTGCTGTAATGCAAAATATTAGGCTAGGTGTAAACGGAAATAGTGCGGTATCCCCGCAGTATAAAAAGGTACTAAAAGAGTCAGATGAAATTATTGTGAAAAAGTTTTTAAGACTTCATGTGAAAGACGAAATTGGTGTATTTGCAAAAATTACATCATTGTTCTCTGAGCGCGGTGTTAGTTTTGAAAAGATTATTCAAATGCCACTTGAAGAGAAAGGGAAAGCAGAAATCGTAATTGTAACGCATCGTGCTTCTCTTGCGGATTATGAGTACATTCTACATACATTGCAATCGTATGAAGAAATAGATTGTGTGAAAGCAAACTATCGGATTGAAGGAGATGCTAAGTAGTATCTCTTCTAATAAAACGAAAAACCCTATCAAGCGGCTTGCTTAATAGGGTTTTTTCTATTTAAAATCTGAGTACCAACTTGAATAAAAGCTTGAATAATCCAACCTGTTGTAAAGGATAAGATAATTGTTCCAAAATAGATTGGCCCATCTAATAAGAAGCTTAATGTTAAAAATAAAAAAGCTAATGAAATTTCTGTTCTTCTAAATGTCCATTTCTTTTTCTCGGCAACAGTTAAAACAAAAGCCTCTTGAGGTGCTGCGCAAAGGTTTGTAGAGACGTAAAGACCAATTCCGGCTCCGATGAATAGATTTCCGCAAATAAGTGTTATATATTTTGGAAGAGAGCGGATAGCATCCATAATAGTCGTAATAGAACCAACCCAATCAACAAAAAGAGAAATAAGAATCATTGTGACAATTGTGCCGATTGTAATTTGTTTTTTGTCCCAAAAGAGTACGATCAGGGTAAAAACAAAGTTAATCATGAAAATCCAAAAACCAATACTTATCCCAAAATTTTGATATAGTGCAATAAAGAAGGAATCATAAGGGCTAAGCCCAAAGGAAGTAATTGTCGTCATCATATTAATACCGATGGCGAGAATGAGTAAACCGCCAATGAAAAATATATATTCTAGTTTGAATCGAAGCATAGTTGTATATCCTTTCAAAATGTATTTGCTAAGAAAGGATATACTGTGGAAAGCTTACCAGGTCAAGCGAGAATTTTTGAGGGGAAGGGGAGAATGAGATGACGAATATAAGAAAGATTGCTGAACTTGCTGGGGTATCTGTTTCAACTGTTTCACGTGTACTCAATAATCATCCGTATGTGAATGAACAGAAACGAAAAGAGATTTTAGCGATTATTGAAGAATTAAATTATACGCAAAATGTGAATGCGATTCATTTAGTGAAAGGAAAAACGAATGTAATTGGCGTTTTATTGCCGCACGTAAATGATCAATATTACAGTGCCATTATTGGGGGGATATCAAAGGAAACCGCAAAGAACAATTATAATATGATGCTTTGCCAGACAAATTATAGCGAAGAAAAAGAGCTTGAAATTTTACATATGTTAAAAATGAAAAAGCTTGATGGAGTAATTATATGTTCACGGACAAATAGTAAGGAAAAACTTGAAGAGTATACGAAGTTTGGTCCAATTGTGATGTGTGAAGAAATAGATTCGAATTTCATTTCGAGTGTACATATTGATTACTACAAAGTATTTTTGCGCGGGATGAAAAGCTTAATAGATGCTGGTCATACACGTATCGGATATTGCATTGGAAGAAGTAATAGTATTAATAGCCAGAGGCGAAAAAAGGCGTATGAGGATTCACTTCAACAGATTGTTGTAACACCGTTAGATGCCTGGAAGTTTAAAGGCTGTTTTACGGTGGAAGATGGGCGTAATGTAGTCAGGGAATGGGCTAGTATGTCTGTAAAACCGACGGCGTTTCTTGTATCTTGCAATCATATTGCTGCAGGAATGGTAACGGAGGCGAAAAAACAAGGAATTCGTATCCCAGAGGATATTACGATTATCGGATGTGATGATCAAGAGGTAGCAGATATATTAGGTATTACGACGATTTCGCATTCTAGTAAAAATGTTGGTGTAAAGGCATTTGAATTATTATATGAAAAGATTAATGATGAGGAAATAGATGTGAAACATGTAGAGTTATTACCAAATTTGGTAGATAGGGAAACGACATAATAGAGAAGGTGTGAAAATCGCTTTTCGAAAATTCGTTTGGTATAATTATGGACAATCTATAGGGGCTAAAAGGGGTTTTGATATGAGATCAAAATTAGTAAAAGTAATTCTACTCATTACAATTGCATCTTTCTGTTTATTTGCATACGGTTTTGTTTCGGGTGTGAATGATGTATTAAATCCGAAAGCTTCAAAATTAATTACGAAGACTGGCGTAGTGGAAAAAGGGAAAAAGAAAACGGGAACGTTACAAATAGTTAGTTTAGGTGATTCATTAACGCGCGGCGTTGGTGATAAAGAAGGAATTGGCTATATTGGACGAATGAAAGAGGATTTACAAAAAGATTATAAACAAAAAGTTGCACTAACCAATTTGGCAGTTAGTGGTGCGAAAATGCCCGATTTATTAAAACAAATTGAAAGCAGCGGAGCTCAATATTCAATTAAGCAAGCAGATGTAATTGTTTTAACAATTGGAGGAAATGATTTGTTCCCAGGATGGGAATCGCTCGGGAAAATAGATTTAGAGACGTATCGTCCTGATACGGAAACGTTTCAAAATGAAGCAAAGAAAATTATAGAAGAAATTCGTAAATTAAATACAGATAGCCCTATTTTTTGGCTAGGTTTATACAATCCTTTTGAGGATGTAGAAGATTTAAGAGGTTCATCAAATATTGTTGTTGATTGGAATGCTTCTTTAGAGAAGTTAGCATTAAATGATAAAAATGTATATATTACACCGACATTTGATTTATTCCAAAATCGCGGAAAAGATTTATTATACTCCGATCATTTTCATCCGAATGAAGTCGGCTACACATATATGGCAGAGCGATTAGTCCAAAACGTCGTAAGTAAATTAAAACTAGAACAAGGAGGGATAAAATGACGATGATACTTTCCGTACGAGACGTGAAGAAGGTAATGGGAAAGAAGACACTTGTAGAAGACATTTCATTTGATGTAAAACAAGGAGAAGTGTTTGGCTTCTTAGGGCCGAACGGGGCCGGGAAAACGACAACAATTCGAATGTTAGTCGGACTGATTAAAGCGACAGAAGGTACTATTTCTATTGGTGGTTATTCTATTAAGGAAAATTTCAGAGAAGCGATGCGTCAAATTGGAAGTATCGTTGAAAACCCAGAGCTTTATACATATTTAACGGGATGGGAAAACTTAAAGCAATTTGCGCGCATGCTTGGTGATATATCAGATGAACGTATTATTGAAATTGCAAAAATGGTTCATTTAGATGAGCGTATTCACGATAAGGTAAAAACATATTCCCTTGGTATGAAGCAGCGGCTTGGAATTGCACAGGCGCTACTTGGAAATCCGAAATTGCTCATATTAGATGAACCGACGAATGGTTTAGATCCAGCTGGGATTAGAGAACTTAGGGAATTTATACATAAGCTTGTAAAAGAAGAAAATATGAGTGTATTTATTTCGAGTCACTTGTTAAGTGAAGTGCAAATGATATGTGACCGTGTGGCTATTATTCATAAAGGAAAAATGATAACAGTTGCACCTATTGAAGAGTTGATCAAAACAGCGAGTGATCGTGTGGAATGGGTCGTTACACCGGTTTCCAAAGCGAAAGACATGTTAGACGCTGCTGAAGAGGTAGAGGAAGTTAGTATAGAAGATGAGCGTTTACTATGTCGTATGGATGTTGCGTCTATTAGTGTTTGGAATAAGCACTTTGTAGAAAACGAGATAGATGTACATAGCGTCAAAGAGCTTGTATTTACGCTAGAAGATTTATTTATTGAACTCACAAGGGGTGAGCAACATGCGTGAATTTGCGAATCTAGTTTTAAATGAATCAGAAAAGATTTATCGTAAGAAACGGATTGTTGTTGTCATGCTTATTTTAGCAATCTTGATTCCGCTTTTTGTGTATGCTCAGTATCGTGAAATAGAAACAACGCAAAAAAGGCTTGGTACGACCGATTGGAAAGTATCATTACAGCAACAAATTGTTGATTCCCAAAACCGCTTGAACAATTCTAGATTGCCAGAAGAATGGCGTGATTGGCTAAAAGTAAGAGTGGAACAGCAACAATATTATTTAGATCATAATATTAATCCGACTGCACCAGGGGCACCAACATTTGTGAGGGCGTTTATTGAACAAGGAATAACGTTATTTATTCCATTGCTCGTTATGATTGTCGCCATTGATATTGTTTCAGGAGAACGAAGCGATGGTACGATGAAAATGCTTCTGACGAGGCCTATTCGGCGCTGGAAAATACTCCTTAGTAAATATGTGACGATGCTATTTTTCATTTCGCTCATATTGCTTCTTGTCGGTTTATTTGCTTACGCATTATCAGGGATTGTATTTGGATACTCTGGATGGAACTTACCTGTTTTAACTGGATTTGTTATTGATAAGGAAACATTGAATACGAACTTTGTCCATCTTATTCCGCAGTGGCAATACATTTTAATGGCGTACGGATTAGCTTGGTTTGTTGCCATTGTGGTTGGAACTATATCATTTATGGTTTCTGTTTTAATTCGAAATACACCAGCTGGAATGGGCGTTATGTTAGCTGCGTTAATCGCAGGGGGCATTTTAAGTTCATTCGCAACGTCTTGGGAAGGTGCGAAATACATTTTTAGTGTCAACTTATCGTTAACGGATTATTTATCAGGAAAACTGCCTGCATTGCAAGGATTATCAATGGGATTTTCTTTAATGAATTTAACGGTTTGGGCAGTAGTATCTCTTATCATTTCATTTGTAGTATTTACAAGGCAGGATATGGTGAATTAATTGGATAGGAAGTGAAGGAATGGAAAACATTTTGCAGAATGATTGGGGACCATTACTGGGACCGGAATTTGAGAAAGAATACTATCAAGCTTTAGCTAACTTTTTAAAAGAAGAGTATGAGGAGCATGTGATTTATCCAAAGAAAGAAGATATTTTTAACGCTCTTCAGTATACAAGTTATGAAAATACAAAGGTCGTTATTTTAGGACAAGACCCATATCATGGACCGAATCAAGCGCATGGCCTAAGCTTTTCTGTACAACCTGGCATTAAAACGCCGCCGTCATTGTTAAATATGTATAAAGAACTTCGAGATGAATATGGTTATGAAATTCCGAATAACGGTTATTTAGTAAAGTGGGCGGAGCAAGGAGTTTTATTATTAAATACTGTGTTAACGGTTCGTCAAGGTGAGGCGAATTCTCATAAGGGAAAAGGATGGGAGCATTTCACAGATCGCGTAATCGAGTTATTAAATGAACGTGAAAAACCAGTTATTTTCATATTGTGGGGACGTCATGCACAGGCGAAGAAGAAGTTAATTACGAATACAAATCACTATATTATCGAGTCCGCACATCCAAGTCCATTATCAGCAAGACGTGGCTTCTTTGGAAGTAAGCCGTACTCTAAAGTAAATGAGATTTTATCTAACATGGATGAAAAAGAAATCGATTGGCAAATTCCGAATATATAAACGCAAAAAAGGTAGCTAACAATTGTTAACTACCTTTTTACTATTACTGTTCATTTTTTAGTTTTGCATCTAGTACAAACGTACCAAATGGGATAACTGATGCAACAAGTGCACCAAGTGCCCATAAAATTGTTTTACGGTGTACGATTGTTACTTGAATTACCGCAAAGATGAATAGTACGAATAAAACGCCATGAGCCATACCTGTAATTTTAACAGCTGTTGCAAACCCTGCAAAATATTTTAACGGCATTGCTACAAATAATAGTAATAGGAAAGAAATACCCTCAACTAGGCCGATTGCTCTTAATCGTCCGATCGGTGTAGATAACATGAAATAGCCTCCTTTAACGTATGCTTGTATATAGTAAATTTGTATTCTTTTTCAAAATAAAATAGTCTATTTTGTTTCATTATATACAAAAAGAAACTTTACACTACGAGAATAGTGCAAAGTTCAAAATATAGTCACAAAAGCAATGTAATTTAAATAAAAACCTATTTGAAGTATTTGACTTCAAATAGGTTTTATGAATGAAAATATTAAACAAGCGCTTCGCTTTTTAGTACAAATTTCTCTACAACTTTAGCAACACCATCGTTCATATTTGTATCTGTCACATAGTTTGCGATTTCTTTAATATCATCTGGTGCATTGCCCATCGCAACGCCAAGACCGGCAAATTCAATCATCGCTTGATCGTTATAGCTATCGCCCATTGCGATAACTTCTTCGCGTTTAATACCAAGTTTTTGGATTAATTGGTTTAAGCTCGTTCCTTTTGTAACACCATATTCAGTAAATTCTAAGAAGAATGGTTTAGAGCGCATAACGCTTAATTGGCCTTCTAGTTGTTTTTGTAGTTTTGTTTCTACCACTTGTAAGTATTCTGGCTTTTCTACCATTAGAACTTTTACAACTGGTTGTTGTACAGCATCTTTAAGGTTGTTTACCTCTACGATTGGCATACCAGTAATTTGACCTTCAATTTCGGTATAAGAGTTATTTTCTTCAGTTATAATATCGTCACCAATGTATGTATGAATCCATACATTTTCTTCTTTACTAATATCATATAAACTGTGAACGATTTTAGGCGATAATGTACTGCTGAATAATTCTTCATCTGTTTTGCAGTTAATGATTTTTGCACCGTTAAATGAAAGAATAAAGCTTCCATATGCCGCTAAATGTAATTCCTTTGCAATCGCACGCATTGCGAATGTTGGACGCCCAGAAGCAAGTACAACTTTAACTCCTTGCTCTTGTGCTGTCATTAAAGCCTCTTTCGTACGAGGTGAAATGGTATGGTCATCGCGTAATAAAGTATCATCTAAATCTAAAACAATCATTTTATAAGTCATATAGAAAATTCCTTTCTTTGTTGGAATAGAAATAAATTTTTATGAAAATATTGGGGAATATATAGTAAGACATCGAACCTCTTTACATGAAATTAGGAGAAGTTCTGCATTGTTAGTATAAATTATCATGAGCGTGTTGCCCGTGACAATCTATCCCGCTATTTGCCGGGCAGTAAGACTCCCACCTCAA
>NZ_JBALMG010000063.1:0-16341 GCF_036963225.1 Bacillus sp. JJ783
AATCAAAATGTTCGGGTTTTAATTTTGGACTCCTTAAGTTTTCACAAAAAAGATGGATGATTTTCTACGCTAAATCAATTTAATGAACTAATATTTTGTCTTTCTTCAAATTCAGACTTTTTATTCATACTTCGATGTATCATATTAAATAAAATTGAAGCCAAAACCCCTATCGCTAAATATATTAACCAAGACCAAGAAACATGGTTAAATTTATTTAACCAAGCTCCAAGATAGTTTCCTAAGGAACCTCCCAAAGCCCAACAGGCTTGAAACATTCCAAAAAACAAACCTGCAGGTTTGTTGGCACTAAATTGTGCCACTGTCATTTCAGCTCCTGGCAGTGTCAGTGTTTCTCCTAACGTATAAAGAAAAACACAAAACAGCATCCAATAAATAGATGGAACAAGAGGAATCATCCCTATTGCTACTCCCATAATCAAGACACCCAGTTTAACCAAAATCATAGGATCTTGGTTAATAAATAATTTTCTTAAAAAAAACATTAAGAGTAATCCTGAAACCCCGTTTATTATGAAAATGGAACTTACTAATTGTTTGTCTCCAGATAAATCATATGCTTTAATTGGAAATGAGATATTTAATTGAGCAAACATAATCCAAAATAAAGGCATTATACATATAAATCCTACAAACAATTTATTTGAAACAACGGTTTTCAAACTAGATAATACTTTTTGATTGTCCTTAATAGTTCTAGGATATTTACTACGATAGATAAAAAGAATAAAAGATAAAACTAACATAGCGATACCCGCAATAGTAAATGGGTATACTGGATTAAACTTAACCAATAACGCTCCAACTAACGGACCTATAATTACTCCTGCGTTAAGCATTTGGTTAAAGTAAGTAAATATTTTTTTTCGAACTGCTTCTTTTTGCGATGTAAAAAAAGCAGTAACAGAAGGATCAAATAATGCTCCTCCAAACCCAATTAAAAACGCTGCAATGGTCACAGACCAGAAACTGTTAGCAAAAACAAATGCTCCAAATCCTAATGCTCTTACCATTACTCCTACAATTACATTTACTGTATGGCTTACACGATCTCCTATAAAGCCTGTAAATATTGGTAGCCCACGCTGTGAAACGAGGATTGTAGTTAAAATAGTTCCCACTTCCCAAGAAGAGAAGTGGAGATCATTTGTTAAATATAGTGCTAAAAAAGGCATGATCATAAAACTTCCTGTATTCATAAATAACACAGCTGTAAGTAATACCTTGATGGGAACAGGAATTTTTTCATTAATCATTTACTGTTACTGCCTTCCTTTTCTCTTCTAAATTCCGTAAGAATTTCTCTTTTTTTACAACAGCTCTCTCATGGAAACCTCTTAATATTTGAGAACTTTCATCAAATGCTTCTACTTCAAATAAAAGCTTATTTTTATCCATCTTTATTAACTTGGAATGAATTGTTATTTTTTCATTAAGTAAAGATGGAGCTAAATGTTTCATTTCATAATGCCCTAGCCCTAGTGACATATAGTTTTCTTCAATTTGATCCTTAATTACATCCATGCATGATACTTCCGCTAACCAAAGTAGAACTGGTGTTGCTAAAACATCTACATCATTCTCCCAGTTACTTGCTAAATCTTTTTCTTTTACTATATATTCATACTTACCTATGGAATCAATTTGAAAGTTCATATTCCATTTCCTCCTGTTGAGAAAGTTTATTTAATTGTTGAAAAATATTAATTCTTTGAATATCACTTGTGCCACCAGCTATTACAGTACCCACTGCATCACAGAATTTGCGGGATATTTCACCTTTCATATACCCTTTATGTCCATGTAATCGAATAGCATTCTCAGTATTTTTGTACAACCCTTCACTACCCACTAACTTTGCAAGAGAACACATCATAGATGCTTCAGGATCATCATTCATTAGTTTTTGAAGTGCGCCATACGAAGTCCAACGACTTGATTCCATATTAACTTTTATTTCAACAAGTAATCTTTGAATATATTGTTTATCAATAATTGGTGATTTAAAAGCAGTACGTTCTTTTGCATAATTCATACATTCTTCTAAAATATGCTCTGAGTAACCAGCGGAAATTAATCCATATAATAATCTATCTAATGAAATCATGTTATAAAGTGTATTTAAACCATCACCTTTATCTCCAAGGATATTCTTTCCTTCAACTTTAACATTCGATAAAATAATGTCGCCTGTTGGGCTTGTATGGTTCCCCAACATGTCTTCTGCTGGTTCAAAACTTAAACCTTCATATTCTCTTTCAACAATAAACAATGTAATATCCTTTTCTCCGAGTTTTGGAATACGCCCAACAATAACCATAATGTCAGCTACAGGTGCATTCGTAATATGAGCTTTTCTACCATTTAAGAGATAGAAGTTATCATACTTTTCTCCAAATGTCTTAATTCTGGCCACATCTGAGCCTCCAGTTTGTTCAGTAATTGCTGTTGCACCCACAGAATGGTTCATTAGTTTAGGTAAAAATAATTTCTTTTGCTCCTCTGATCCATAATTTAACAAAACTCTTATACATCCAATGTGAGCAATTGTTGAAAGAAGAAACCCAAAATCTTTTGCAGTCTTAGATAACCCTTCTAAAGCTGCAGCAAATTCCCACCAACTTTGACCCAAACCGCCATATTCTACTGGTACTGGAATACGCCACAGATTAGCATCTGAGACTTTTTTCCAACTTTCGAAGTCGAATTGATGATTCCAATAATTCTCTTCAGTTTTTTCAGATATTAAGTACCCTAATTTTTTGAACTCCTCAATATATTTTAATTGTTGTTCATTCCAATTCATTTCCATTATTTTATCCCCTTTTCTACTAAATAATTTTCTAACATCGTCATTGATTTTGTTAATATATTAAATAATTCATCAACTTCATCTTCTGATATAGTAAATGGAGGAGCAATTAAAAAAGCATCTCCTTCTGAATAATTAACCATATTCTTTACCGGGTAAATTAATAATCCATTTTCTAAAGCAATATCCACTATAATATCTGCAATATTAAGATTTCTCGGAAAAGTGGTGCGTTGCTCTCTATTTGAAACTAATTCTACTCCCCACAGTAAACCTTTTCCTCTGACATCTCCGATACATTCAAATTTATTTTTTAATTCGTTTAATTTCTTATTAAAAACCTCTTCCTTATTTTTAACCTTTGTTACAAGATCATTAGATTCTATATAATCCAAAACACCTAATGAAATAGCTGCTGATCCTGGATTACCACTATAAGTATGTCCGTATACGGCTACTCCCGAACCTTCGTTAATTGCATCATAGATTTTTTGATTAAACAGTACACCTGAAATTGGTGTATAACCTGCGCTCATTCCTTTCCCTAAAGCTATGATGTCCGGTTCAACATTCCAATTATTAATCCCAAACCATTCTCCAGTTCTTCCCAAACCTGTCATTACTTCATCACAAATTAGGAGAATATCATGTTTATTGCAAATTTCTCTAACAATTTTAAAGTAATCATCTGAAGGTGTAAGAGCCCCACCTGAAGCCCCTACAACAGGTTCCATAATAATTCCTGCAATTTTATGACTGCCAATTTTATTAATTACAGTTTCTACAGCTCTTGCACATTCTAAATTACAAGTTTTAGGGTCTTTAGAGAATGGACATCTGTAGCAATATGGGGTTGGGATAGCTGGATTATAAGTTAAAAGTTCTTCAAATCTTATTCTTCGATCACTGCCTGACATAGAAAGAGCACCTAATGTTACGCCATGATAACTAATTTTTCTTGATAGGATTATATTCTTCTCTTGTTTCCCTACCTCTTGCCAATATTGTATCGCTAAACGTAAAGCAGTTTCTGTTGCTTCTGAACCGCTATTAGAAAAGAAAATATGACTAAGATTCGGAGATAGATTTGTAATTTTTTCCCCTAAATCTTCTAGAGGCTGATTTGTGAACTGTGTCCTATAAGTAAATGCAATTTTAGATAGTTGCTTATATCCTATCTCAGCTATTTCTTTAATACCATGGCCGATATTAGCGACTATAGCTCCTGAACAACCGTCCATATATTTTTTATTATTTTGGTCATAAATATAAATTCCTTCACCATATTCTACAATTGGATATGATTTGTGCATATTTGGTTTTAAAACGGATGACGTTGAAATACTAGATATACTCATTAGAAAATGTTCACTCCTGTATTATCGATTTATCCCTAAATAAAAGTCTGCTAATGCTGCTAGTGCTAATAACTCATGACTTGCATCTTTATTTGAAACCAACACGCGCTCTTTAAAAGGGGGATATTTTCCTTTCTCTACTTGAACCATTGGAATGATTACATTATCCAGTTCTATAGAACCAATTAAATGAATTTTCACGTTTTCTTTTTCTACAACAGCAATATAATCATTACTACTATATTTAATTACACAAAAGCAATCGCTTTCATTTTTCAAAATATTAATTAGTTGTTTTTCTAGATCCACTTTAACAAGTGTAGCCATATTTATTCCCCCTACAGTAATTCAAGATGATAAAGCCCTTATTTTACTTTATAAATTGATTTAAGAACTCTCTAAAATTATTTTCTAAATCATAAGCTCTCTCTCGAGTTTCTCCTATAATCATATACTCAATTGATTTACTTTGATTTTCATCATTTAACAGCACTACACCTTCTTGATCTTTTAAAGCTAATAAGTTATTGATTTTGAGTTCATTTAATAGTTCACCGAATCCATTATTGCCAATATTCACTTTATTTTGAGTTAATATTGTATAATTATCTCCATAATTTTCACCATATAAATGATTAGCAACTACATGTACATGTGTTGATCCACCTGTTCTTCCATTAATCTCAGAAATCATGACTTTTCCATCGCTGGTCAAAATACCATCAATATTTATTAATCCTATATATCCTCTTTGCATAACAATTTCAGTAAGTTTTGTACAATTAGAAACAAATTCACCTATAGCATATGGTTTTAAAGAAACTGTTGGAATTTCAAATCCATTCCATACTGGTTCCATTCTCATATCTCCGAAGTTTAATAGATAAGGTCTCAGAACTCCTTCTTTAACTTCTAACTCCGCATAGAATACAGAAACTGTTTCATAATAAGCTTCCACTACCAACTTTGTATTTAATTCACCAGTCAAATCACCCCAAATTTTCATATATAGCTCTTCTAGCTGAATCTCCTGTTCAATACATAAAGTTTTATAGGCACCAGGAGATTCTGTTCTCTGATCATATGTAATTACAATATTCCCCTGTCCGCTTGCGTTTGTGTCCTGTTTTATAATCACTGATCCAGTTATATCAATAAGTTCTTTAATAGCCTGAAATAATTCACTTGGTGTATAACAATTTAGTCCTTCTGGAACAGGAATATTGTAAGCACCCGCAATTCTCCGATATTCAATTTTACTATTTAAAACTTCAGATCCACCTTGACGAAAATAATCTAGAATATGAGGTTTGATTTTAACTGGTAAATCCTTAACCAATTGTGCTACAGCTCTATCAAAGAAATAAGGTATTACGTCCCATGTTTTTCCTGCCATAAGGGTTGTTAGTTCCGCTTTTAATGTATCGCTATTTAAAGTCTCATAAGTTAATAATTCTTTATGATGAACATTTTCTGGCACTATGACATGCACATCTTCTTTTTGTAACCCCTTGATAGATAATATATAAGTTAAAAATTCTTTAGAGATTTGTTTTGGTAGTAATAAAATATCACCTTTTTCTAACAACCAAGCTAAACGGTAAGAAAAAGAAGACCACATCGAACCTGCTTTTTCAGATAGTTTATCAGGTTCACCTACTAATGATTCAGCACCTACATTACCAATAATAAGTTTTGGGTATTTACTCAGAGAAAAAGTTTTTTCTTCTAAATTTTCTGCAATATTTAGTTCCATTGTGTAACCTCCTGTATTGTTGTATTAAAAACTATTTATCCTTATAAACAGATGAATAAATTTATAATACATTTAATTTAGATTTTTGTAAATATTAGATTTTAATAAATTATTAGAATATTTTATTTATGTATTATCACGTGTAGTACAACTTTCATAAAGTGATCATGGTAATCTTGACTATTAGTTAAAATATTTCTAATTAACTTAAGACTCTCATAACACATAGCATCACCACCTTAAAAGTCTAACTATAATACAATTTCGTTAACCTTTGTTAAATTTTAATGGTTAACATATTCTTTCATTATGTTACCAATGATTGTATAATAAAGTCAATATAAAAAATTAAGAGGTGAACAGGGTTGATTAATAATCAAGTAGCACCAGGGGAGCTAGAAATTGTCCGTAGTTTCTTAAATACTTGGGAGATTCCAAATGATACACGTAAACCATTAGAACATTTAAATTGTGAAGAAGATATTAAAAATTTTATATCAAAGAATTTTAGTGGTATTAAATTTTCTGGTAAGCTAGAGGATGTGCATCAATTTCGGAAAGATGTTCGCATGTCATTAGAAACAAATAATGCTGATAATTTAACCAAGTGGTTAACGAGTTACCCTATAAATATATCTATTTTAGATATTGATAATATTCAATATAATGCTGTTAAACAACATGACTTTTTTAGTGAAGTTTTGATTATAATTGTTAAAAGCATCTCCTTAAGTCAGTGGAAACGTCTTAAAGCATGCCCAGATTGCAAGTGGGTTTTTTATGATAATTCTCGAAATGGGAGTAAACGTTGGTGTGGGATGTATGCATCCGAACCAAAAGGGAGATCATGTGGTACTATAGCTAAAGTGCAACGACATCGAAAAAAGAATAAAGCTAGTTCAAATGTATAGGGATATCAATCCAAACACTTAACAAATGAACACTTTCTGATTTTAGACAGATTGATTTTGTAAAATTTTTTCGTATAAACTCATATTCTTAAATAAAAATGAAGAAAAAGATTCCAAAAACAATGCATAAAACATAAAACCTATGTAACAATACCATCCTACTAACTAACTCTAATTGCACAAAAAAGCGACATATCGCTATGTCGCTTTTTACATCATGTTTCTATCAATCTACACTTGTAACATTTGATTAATTAAAGCCGCTGCCTCTCCACGAGTTGCTGTTCCTTTTGGTAGAAATTGATTATTCCCATTCCCTTTTACAACTCCTAATCCATATAGGCGCTGTACTGCTTGTTTATCATATGCATGATTTAGATCTGAGAATGGTGTATCCACAACTTGCCCTACAATATGTTTATATCGTAATGCATTATCTATCATAATTGCCGCTTCATCACGTTTAATAGGGCTATTTGGATCAAACATACCATTCCCTCTACCTTTAACGATACCTGTACTTCCTGTACGCTTAATTCCCTCCCACAAGGTAGGATGTGCTTCATTCAAATCATAGAAACCTGCATTCCCCGGTGGTAATTTCAGGGCATTAGAAATTAAAGTCGCAAATTCTGCTCTTGTTATTAAACGATTCGGCCAATATGTACCATTTCCATCCCCAACCATAACTCCTTTTTTATTTAATTCCCGAATATGCTTCTCATACCATCCACCTGTTATATCATCTTTCTTCATTTCATCCCTTGGGAAGTACTTAGAAATCCCATCTGCCGTTAATGCCATTAACCTTCTTTGGTATCCGGGATCAGAAAGTAAGCGGTCTTCTGTAGGATTTGACATGAACCCTATTTCAAGTAATACTACTGGCGTTTTTGACCAGTTGAATCCCGTCATATCGCTTCGCTTAAAGATTCCATTGCCATGAATATTTATGCCACCATCCCTTACGTTATTTAAAATTGTTTGTGAAGCTCGTAAACTATCTTGATAAATCCCTCTTGTATCCTGTGTGTTTTCAGGCGTTAAAATAGAAAATCCTTTTACACTTGAATTATCATCACTACCATCAGCATGTACTCGTACCGTTAGGCTCGCATTTGCATTATTAGCCATTTGTGCTCTTTGAATATTACTGATATTCACATCATTTGTTGTACGAGTCATCATAACGTGGAAACCTCGTTTTTCTAGTTCCTCTTTTAAAATCAAACTAGTTTCCAAAGTTAATTGATACTCAGGTTTTTTCGTTGCGACACCCGATGCTCCATAAGTCACTTTATATTTCGTTTCATTAGAAGATGGTGATACTTGCTCTTTAGATAAATCCCCTTTTCTTTGATGCCCTGGATCAATAAAAATTGTCCTTTTCCCAACTGGCGCATCTGTATTTGGGTTTGTAGAAGAGCCTGTTTTTTCCACATAAGCCCCACTCACATAGCCTGTTTGCCCCTTGAAATTAATCTTGTACCATCCATTTGCTTCCTGACCAATTACCGATAGAGTTTGATCTTTATATACAAATCCTAAGCTTTTTGTACTTGGACTCGCTCCACTTCGAACGTTTAGTGATGAAGCTGTCACTTTGTATGTTTCACTATCAGCATACACTACGTTTGAACTTATCAAAGGAGCTTTTACACTAAAAATCCCTGCACCTAGTACCGCTACTGTCGCCATTGCCATAAAAGGTTTCTTCCATTTATTCTGTTTTTTCACTGGATTAAATTGTTTTTGTTTCATTGCTGTATCCCCTTCCATATTTACAATCAAAATAAAAAATTAGCTACGCATTTCTCTTAACAGTTGATAATTAAGTATACATACATCTTTGAATTTCTTTTCCACTTTTATAGAATCTTCAGCTTCTTCTAATAATCGTTGATGAACCTTCCTATCAAATTTTAATGTTGTATGAAGAAAACCTGAAGTACCATTTCCTTTCCAGTGATAAGTAACTAACTATTCATATCTTCTTGCTCTCATTTTCATTCTTCCTTTCCATTCAAATAACGCTTTTATTCAAAATGATGCCCTATTCATTTGGACGCATTTACCAGTATTTTTACCAAAAAATTCATGATATTGTTAATTAGTCGAGTACGTCATTACTTGACGATTACCCTTAGAAGCCCCGCAGACAATCGGGGTTTCTTTTATTTAAATAAGGATTTTGTTATAAAACTGCACCTATCTAAATAACATACATACACTATCGTGGGTATTCTTTTTCAATCTTAGTTTTAATCAGAGAGCGCCTTGGAAAGCGTTCTTTAGTTTTCAAGTAAAAATTCTAGTCAAATGATTCACATTCTTAGAAAAAGGCACATATATTATCATGTACTCTTTTACATTAAAAGTCTTGGTCCTAAGAGCACTGTCAAAAGTGCTCTTTTATTTTATTGCAATGTATCACGTTTTACATACAATAAACATAGAATGCAATGACCATGCAAGACATAGTTTCTATATAATCGCGTACATTTTTTGAACGTGATTTCTTTTTACTAAATAAAAATTTCGTTTAACTTTTATTCATTTTATTGTTTACTTCGCATACATTACTATTAAGCCAAGGAATACACAGGTTTCTCTGAACCAATTTCCTTGTATCCCTTGTACACAGAACCTGTTATAACTAACAGGTTCTTTAATTTTTGTCATCATACAATAACTATTTTGTTGAATTTCTCAATTCACAAAGTACTAACTTTATAAAATGAATTCATATACATTTATTGAATACATATTAAGTTCATATAAAACTAAATAATTTAGGAGCTGATCAGTATGACAAGTAAACCACTAGTAATAACGCTTCCTCCTATATCAAAAACCAAAATTACTTTTTATTCTTCTTCTGGTGAAGTAATTAACCACACTTTTTTTACAAACGAAACTTCAGAACCTATAGCAACGTTTGCATATTGTCCTATAGAATTCGAAAGATTTGAAACTAAAAGAATGCCAGTCCTTATAAAATAATTTTTCATAGATATTTTCCTAAATCCCCTAGATTTCAGGGGATTATTTTATATAAAATAAAGCTTTTATAACAATTAATGTACATACTTATGTTTTGAATGTGTAATCGCCTCGTCAAAGTCTTCACTGTTAGGTAATCTCTGTTTCATTAATTTACTCGCATTTGGACAACATAATTCTCTCACATACCACTGATCTATCTGTATAATATACAATTCACGTTGATTAATAGGAGTATCACTCAATTCATTTATTTCGTCATAAGCATTATAAATAGCAAACAAATCTACCCCATCCCAATCTGATTCCTTCAATTGTGTATACGGTAAAAATGGTCGAAACTCGTTTGTAACATCTTCTATCTCATAAAACTTTGTTAAAACCTCTAATAAATGTCGCTCATCTATACATAATGATTCATCAACTAATTCTTCAAACTTAAATTGATTACATGCAATAATTTGACACAAGGTTAGGTTATCTATGTTTGTTTTCACAAAAACAGATTGTTTATCATGATCTTCGTTACAGCAATGAACAATTTTAAAAACTCCCATACTCACTACCTCCACTTTTTATCTATTATTCTATAAAATTCAAATTGTATTTAAACAATTAATTACAGTATCCAATTACATCCATAACTTGATTTCAAACCATCCACAACCTCTAGTAAAGTATAATTTTATAAAAGTATAAAATTATAAAGTTATAAAGTTATAAAGTTATACAATTATAAATTTATAATTGTATACACGTAAAAAAGCGACATATCGCTATGTCACTTTGATTACCTTAATATATTTTTCTAGTCTCTTGCTATAACGCCATACTAATTTACTAGATAACTTGTCACCAAAAATACAAATAAGTTATATAGGTTCTGGTGCAAAAAGACGATAAATATAAAAGAATCAAGGATTCCTAACGGAATCACCTGTTAAGCAGTTAATCCAAACAGCTGGTTGATAAAAATATTCTGATTTTGGACAGACTGATCCTGCAAATCAATTTGTTCTTTTTTGACCATATGCATGGCTTCAACACCACTCAATATAGAGGCTGATGTTTTGTATGATTTAAATCCCAACATAGAGCGTATACGTTTTTTAATAAAACGATGATCTTGTTCTACTATGTTATTTAAATATTTTATCCTTCGGATTTTGGTGCCTATTGGTATCCTTTTTTCTTTCTTCAACTGTTCGATAGCAATTGGATAAGCAGGGTTCTTATCAACCGTGATGATACGAGGTTTTGAGACATGAAAAGACCGCAAAGCTTTCTTGAAGAATCGCTTTACAGCCTTATGATTTCTAGATTTACTCAAATAAAAGTCAATCGTGTTTCCTTCAGAATCAACGGCACGATATAAATACATCCATTGTCCTTTTACTTTTATATATGTTTCGTCCACTCTCCATGAGTTATTCGTTTGTTTGAGATGACGTCGAATTCGTTTATCAAACTCCGGCCCATATTGATGTACCCATCGCATAATAGTTGTATGAGCCAGGGATAACCCTCGTTCCGCCATCATTTCCACCAAATCACGAAAGCTTAAGTTGTACCGTAGGTACCAACGTAAAGTTAACAAGATGATGTCTGGTTGATAATGTTTCCACTTAAATATATTCTCCTTTTCCATACTGATCACACACCTTTTATAGAGTAGTACTATCAGTATGTCCAAGTTTGATAGACCATTATCATATACTTCAAAGTTTTTGCACCAGAACCGGATTTTCACTACTTCCTTTTGAACCTGTTTTTCTATTTCTCTGTCGATTGCTGGTAATAAAGATAATTGTTCCATGAAGGAATCTCCCTATTTCGAATTTTGGTTTTTACATTCACATCAGGTATGTGAACTTTTAATGTGTATCTACTGAATAAGGGAACGATGACTACAATACAGCCCCCACCACACTGTTAGTCATGGTTCCGTTATCCATTAAGCCTTTAATATTTTTCTTTTTCTATTACTCATTTTCTCTTTCGTCGCTTCAATGTTATTCGCAACTCTTTTATGGTCCTGATCAAATTGAATCATTCCATCTAACACCCCTGGAATTAATCCTGTTTCATCGATGTATTGTAAGTAATCAACTGGTGCTCGTTCTGTTTGCTCTACTAAGTATCCATAAATATCGAAACCTGCTCTTGGTATCGACTTTTTACCTTTTGGTTGTTGAGACATCCTTACATAAGATTGAATAACCGATAATGGCACAAGGAATATTGCTTGATCTTTACTAAACTCTATAAGGAAGAAACAAATCGCTCCCTTTTTCTCTGCTTTCTCCAAGTAGTCTAATTGATGCTGTGCGATGTTCTTTAAATCAAATCTATTTATCTTATTTGTAAATTTCGCTTCAAACGCAATAGCGCTCCCTTTATATACACCATCATAATCTACTGTACTCTTTGACGCGTAATAGCCATCTTTCACCCGTCCATAAACAACTTTTAACACCTTCACAGGAGTCGGACGCTTGTTTATAAGCGCCACTCCCTCACGTTGGTACATTTCATTTGATAGATTGATAAGCTTCTCAAAATGCATTCCTCTATTTCCTAATGCCATTGTTATTCCTCGCTTTCTTCTAAAAGGATTATTTCGTTATGTTTTCTAACAAACTTCATTTCAAAATTTTCATATCCAGATGAACCTCTAGACGCATACACCATATACTAATTTAAATACTTCCTAGGAAAGCAGGTGAAACCTATGCCATCTGTTGTTGGAAATCTGGTTGTACAGAATAGTAACGGTTCTTTCAACTTAGGTGATTTTTATAACGTTTCTCCAAAGGAAAATACGAAGGCTTATAATGGTTCAGGATCATCCAATGTCGGTTTTGTTGTCAATGCCTTTAGCGGTGTTAGCGCAACAAACACATTCGATTCTGATGTTGCAGACCAAAACCAAGTTGGAACAGTCTAGAATTACTCATTTTCCTCTTCCTCTCTGAATAAAACTAAATATTACGTCAATACTGTAGATAGGCTGGTAAACAGCCGGAAATCTCTTATGTGTAACCGTACTAATCGAGATCTCCAATCCACACTGAGCAGTTAGCTTTTGCTAGCTGCTCTTTTGTTTTCACCATTAAATCATTTGCATCATATATTGTAGTATTCCTTTCTTTATAGCGTGAGTTCGTCACTCACATAGTCTTTAGACAGAGCACTAATTGATAGTACTCTTTTTGTTTTGAGCTGCCAATTCTGTCCATTTGCGAAAAAAGAAAACCAAGATCGTGTGTTACGAATTTCGATTCATCAAGACATTTACGATCAATTAAGAGAACAGCGCTTGTCCATGAGAGGGAAAATTCTCCGTTCTGTTCGTCCATCTACGGTGGAACTGAGTTTCGCACATAGTAAAGAACTCCACGGTTTGCACTATGCGCGATACCGTGGAGTTCAAAAGGTTAAATCACAAGTTTTGATGACGGCCATCATACAAAACTTAAAAAAGTGGACCAAACTTCGCTCACTTAAGCAAGTTGGTTTACACCTAACACATCAAATTATAGAAGAAACTACTTTATAAAACAAATAGAAATCAAAAAATGCCAAAAAAATTTGGCATTTTCTTTGACATAATCTTTTTTCAACAAAGTGAAATCACTACTAGGAAAATTACTAGTAGTGATTTCATACTTTATTAGTATTTAGCGTATGGAGTAATCTTTACAGGATCAGAAATAAATGTTGTACCAGCCGTGGAGTTAACCATTTTAACTCTGTAATATTGTGGTATTGATAATGATGGTTCTGAAATTCCTAATGACATAGAACAGCCTACAAAATATTGTGGGTTTCTTGTGCGTGGATAAATCACATTTTCCCATGTTCCATCTGCTTGTTGTACTTGCCAAACTACTTTACCAGATCTAAAACTTGAGTCAACAGGTATTTTTAGATAAATAGAATTTGTATTTACATTTTCATATACTGTTGGTGTTTTGTGAACATAATTTTCTGTTTCTGCAGCAAAAGTAACAGTTGAATCTACACCCATCGCTAAACTTAATGCTAAAATTGTTGATTGAATTAACCTTTTCATACTATCACCTTTTTTCTGATATATTTAGTTTTATCGATGTAATTATATCATACTTAAAGGGAATGTTAACTATTGTTTTTTCCGTTATCATCAGAACTTTTTTCTGTTTTGAAAATCGAGTATGTGAGATAATTTTCATGTAGATGAGTTCCCACATCTTATTATGTGCGTATATAGTTCCATACATCATTTCATAGTACTTTCGATTTTCTTCAACTTTTCTCATGGAATATGTAACATACATAAAAACTCTCCTCGCTTCATTTCATTCACGAGGAGAGTTTGTCGGAATTTTTAGTCTTTGTCTATTGACTAGATTGTTTTTCAACACTATGAAAAAAGGAACGTATTCCGGTCCTTTTCTATTAATATGTTATCAATTTAAATGGTATTATCCCCTTTAGGTAGACAGTGTAAAAAAGACCATGTGCACACATGGATGTTACACTATTACTTGGAGGGGATTTTTTATGACTAAAAAAGGCTCAACTTTTAATACATATTCAGAAGAATTAAAGTTATCAGCTGTTCAAAGTTATTTAAACGGAGAAGGAAGTTACAATATGATAAAGGAAAAATATCAGCTTAGAAGTTCTACCCAACTTAAAAATTGGGTGAAAAAATATAAAGAATATGGTGAGATTACAGATACTCGTGGAAAAAATAGTGGAATGAAAGGTATACCAAACCCTCTAAAAGGAAAACGTGTTCATTTCAACACCGTTGAAGAGGAACGTGACTACTATAAGGCTCAGGTTGAATATTTAAAAAAGCAGTATCCAAATCTGTAAATGGAGGCGTACTAAAATATAAAGAGAGATATCATATCATTGAATCATTAAAGAGAAAATATCCAGTTATATGGCTTACTAAATTTGCGGGTGTACATCGTTCAAGTTACTATAAGTGGATTCATACAAAAAGTATGAAAAACATGCGACTAGAATCCGATCAACGATTAAAAAAGGTAATACAATCTATTCACGTAAAGCACAAGGAATATGGTTATCCGCGTATGAAAATCGCTTTACAAGAAGAGGGTTATTTTATAAATCGCAAAAAGGTATATCGCTTAATGAGTGAACTCAACATTCAGTTTATTATTCGGAAGAAGCGTCGCTTCTTTAAAGGGAATTATTCCAATACTTTTCCAAATGTTTTAAACCGTGAATTCAAAGATCGCCAACAAAATGAAGCGCTTGTTACAGACATTACCTACCTACGATTTCAAGAGGGATTCCGCTATCTTTCCGTTGTACAAGATATTTATAATAACGAAGTTGTTTCTTGGAAAATTTCCAAGCGCAATGATAATGAACTTGTATTAGATACAATTGAAATGTTGACACAAAAAAGAGATGTGCGTGGAACCATTCTCCATTCTCCATTCAGATCAGGGATTCCAGTACACATCTCATGCCTACAACAAACGACTTTTTGATTTAGGTATCATTGGCAGCCACTCTCGCAAAGGAAACTGCCATGATAATGCCTGTATCGAATCATTTTTCTCCCATTTTAAATCGGAGATGTTGTATTTGAATCATTTTAAAACAGAAGCAGATTTAATACAAGCAATTGAAGAGTATATTTATTTTTATAACTATAAACGGTTCCAAAAACGACTCAACCATCGAGCTCCGATAGAATATCGAATCTCGATGGCTGCTTAGTCTTTTTAATATTGTCTACTTGACAGGGATAAGACCAATCCACACTCTTTTTTCTGCCTACTACGGTAAGGCTACACCAATTTAATTCGTGCTCACTAAGGTAGAGCTACTCCAAGTTCCTTTATCGGTTTTCTATTTTGCATTCGCATCTGGTTGATGAATTCCAATTATATTACCTTCAGTATCGATATAGTATCCTTGCCACGCCATTCCAGGAAGAGCATATTTAGGCTTTGCAACCTTGCCGCCATTCTCAATAATTTTAGCTTCCGTTAAATCGTAATTTTCCACTCCCATTGTACAAACCAATCCATTTAAAGGCTGGTTTGTTTCCGGCGGAGCACTTTGTCGCTTCATCAAAGCACCATTAATCCCAAGCTCATTCTCATTGCCAGTCACTGCTCCAAAATACGGCATTCCTGCATACTCACTCCAATCTTGAAATGACCATCCGAATACCTCTCCATAAAAATTCTTTGCCCGTTCTATGTCATCCACATGAATTTCGAAATGAATTAATCTTCCCATACCATAATTCCCTCCTATTTCTTCAAACATAAACCAAGATAACTTTTTAGAGTATTAGCTAGTCCAAGTTTCGGTTTTTTATTTAGCCGAGCTCACTCCGAAAAATCGCTCCTGATCTTGTTATTTATTATAACACAACCCCCTTAAAAATCAGGAAGTATAGTGTACATCTAAAGTATATTGGGTGTTTTTGCCCATCCCCTC
>NZ_JBALMG010000063.1:16456-17601 GCF_036963225.1 Bacillus sp. JJ783
AGCATAAGTTGTATTTTTTAATTAATTAAGCTAATTCCCCCTTTTCGGGGATTAGGGCAAAAACACCCAATATCTATAGGTAAAATTCGACATAATTTGACCATTCTTACTATTGAGAGCTTAGGCTCTCTTTTTTATTTTCATTCGACAAAATACGACATACTAAAAACAGGTCATCTGATATGATTAGCTCGAAAATCTTACATTTTAAAAGGGGATATAATATGGCTAATCCAAAATATACTAAGATTGATGAACGATTTGGCGTTATCGAATACCCGGTTACACTTACTGAAATGGTTGAAATATCAAAAGAATTCCCGAAAACGGAACGTACATATTATCAGTATGCTTTCAATGCTTTAAAGAAGGTTATGAAAGCTAAAGAAGCGATTCACTATTTCGAGGTAGCTCAACCTAAATTCACCAAAACAGGATTTATCATTGTTGGGGAACATAATCTATACCTGGTAAGTATGAAAGGTGGTTTCTTTGGTGGCGCTGAAGCTGAAGTTGTGAAATACAAAGATATTAAAGGCGTAGATTTTGATATCATACAAGGTCCATTAGGGATTTCTCTTATGAATACAGGAATCATTTATTTGGAAATGAAAAAATTGTTTGGAACGAAGAAACGTACAATCCACAATATTCCTGACTATAATGTCGATGCATTATTAAAAGTGATTCGTAATCAATTAAAATAACTAATACATACCGGAGGAAATAATCATGAAACGAAAATTACTTACAGCATTAGCATGTAGTGCATTACTTATGGGATTGGCTGCTTGTGGTTCTAATGATAAAGCAAGCACTTCAAGCGATACTAAGCCTAAACAAGAAGCAAAAAAGCCTGAACAGGTTACTACAACGTCACTTATTAACGAGTTCAAGAAAGCTGGATTAGAAGCTGAAAATGCTACGGATCTACCACAAAAGGAATTCGGTAACATGCGTAAAGACGGGAAGCGTATCCTTACTCCAAAGTTAGGTGATGATAAAGGTGGGCGTGTGTTTGAATTTAGTAAAAAAGAAGATTTAGAGAAAGCTAAGAAATACTATGATGAATTAAGGGTTCTGGTGCAAAAACTTAATGATAATTGCAATGAATCTATAAATCTTGGACATACTGTTACTATTAC
>NZ_JBALMG010000064.1:0-2122 GCF_036963225.1 Bacillus sp. JJ783
TACGTATACTATAAAAGGTAGATGTGATCCTCGTGTGAATTTGGAGTGAAAGATATGGGGATTTGAAAAGGGATAAAATAGTTGTTGTTGTTGTAAGAGTTATAGTATAGGTGGGGATATAATAGAAAATATTCTTTTGTAAAACGATAGGAATCTGAATATAAATAAAAGTTGAAATCTATGAAAAAAAGGATTATGCTCAACTATATTATAAGAATATAAGGTTTATCCCGCTACTTGTAGGCTCTTAAAGAGTCTTTATTTATGGGGGGATAAAAGCTTCACTTGATAAAGGGAGTTAGTGATATGGAAGTAGCAAAAAAACAAGGGTTGTATAATCGCCTTGTACGATTAAATCCACCACAAATTTTAGCATTAGGCTTTTTTTGTTTAATTGTGGTCGGAGGATTGTTATTAAAGTTACCGTTTGCAACGAAAGTACATATTAGTTGGGTAGATGCTTTCTTTACAGCTACGTCGGCAGCGACTGTAACGGGTTTAGGTGTTGTAGATACTGCAAGTACGTTTACGATGTTTGGTGAAATTGTTATTATGTTTTTAATTCAAACGGGTGGTCTCGGCCTTATGACGATTGCCATTTTAATTGTTTGGGTATTAGGTAAAAAAATCGGTTTACGCCACCGATTATTAATTGGAGAAGCATTTAATCAAACAAATATTGGTGGTCTTGTGAAATTAGTGAAACGAGTTTTTATTTTTTCTATTTGTATCGAGCTAATTGGGGTTATCTTTTTATCGATTCGCTTTATTCCAGAGTTTGGTTTTGGAAAAGGTTTATACTATAGTATTTTTCACGTTATTGCGTCATATAATAATGCCGGCTTTGCGCTTTGGCCAGATAATTTAACAAGATATGTAGGAGATCCTATTATTAATATTGGGATTTGTTCTTTAATTGTAATAGGAGGGTTAGGGTTTACTGTATTAATTGATATATGGTATAGCCGTAGTTTCCGAAAATTATCACTGCACTCCAAAATCATGATTGTTGGAACGATAGCACTTAATGTTATTGCGATGATTGTGATTTTTGTATTGGAATATAATAATGTGAAGACTTTGGGACACTTATCTTTAAATGAAAAATTATGGGCTTCGTTCTTCCAAGGAATTACACCTCGTACAGCCGGTTTTAACACGGTAGATTATGGGGGGATGGAAGAGTCATCGATACTATTTACGATGGTATTAATGTTTATTGGTGCGGGAAGTGTATCGACAGGCGGTGGAATTAAGTTAACGACATTCGTTATTTTAATTACATCAGTTCTTTCTTTCTTTAGAAAGAAAGAGGATTTTGTTTTATTTCAGCGTACTATTAAAATGTCGACAGTAACGAGAGCGTTAGCAATTGTCGTTGCTAGTCAAATACTTATTTTTACAGCGGTATTTGTATTAATGCTTACAGAAGATTTCAGTTTTATTCAGTTATTATTTGAGACAATTTCAGCGTTTGGCACAGTAGGGTTAACGATGGGGATTACTGCGAAGCTATCGGCGTTTGGAAAATGTATTATTATGTTTGTTATGTTTTGTGGATTAATCGGACCGTTAACACTTGTGTTCTCTTTGGCTCGACCAGCGAAACAAAAAATTAAATATCCATCAGAAGATGTATTTACAGGATAAGGTATCCCGCATAAAGCGAGATACCTTTTTCTTTTTAAAAAAGAGAGAACAATAAACCAATAAGCGCCACTCGGAATAAAATCGCAATGAGTGCAGCGATACCGCCAATAATCGCTGCGGTGCCACCAGTTACAGTAGCCCCGCGATTATAAGCGTAAATACCGAGTAAAACAGACACAAGACCAAATAGTGTTGGGAATGTGAATAGTGATAATATTGCTAAAGCAAGAGCGATAAAACCAGCAGTCGATCCAGCTGCAGATGATCTTACATCATCGTTATCTTTATCATCATAATCAATACGCTGTGGTGCAACTTCAGCTGCGTATTCTTCTTTATAGTCACTATAATCACTATCTATTCGATCTCTTTTTTTATATTCATCAAATTTCTCAGTCAAAGTAAGGACTCCTTTCATAACAAGGTTCAATAGTAGTATGTTTCTCTTTACTGTTTTTATCCCGCTATTTGC
>NZ_JBALMG010000064.1:2268-38490 GCF_036963225.1 Bacillus sp. JJ783
TAAAGTTTCACTTTATCCGAACTTGTACAGGGAGTAATATCCAATCGGAAAGTGAAAAATGTTTTTTCAAAATAGGAAAACTTAGTATGACTTCCTCTATTTTGGAAAGTATAAAAAAGAATAATGAGGAAAGGGTGTAGTACATAATGGAACATCCAATTGAAAATTTAATGAAAACAGCAATGACAAATTTAAAAGAGATGGTAGATGTAAATACGATTGTTGGAAGTCCGGTTTCAACAGCTGACGGAAATGTAGTATTAACAGTATCTCAAGTGGCTTTTGGTTTTGGAGCTGGTGGAAGTGACTTTAAAGGGGATTTTATTTCTGAAAAACATAATGGCGGACAAGGGCAGCATAAAGAGAACAAGCAAAGTCATCCATTCGGAGGCGGAAGCGGGGCTGGGGTTTCTATTAGCCCAGTTGCTTTTTTAGTAGTTGGCTCTAACGGTGTGCAAGTATTACACCTCAATAGTAGTACACATTTAATTGAAAAGGCTTTAAATACTGTACCAAGCACTGTAGATAAATTTGTAAATGGTCGCCACAAGTGAACTTGCATTTTTTAGGAATTATGATATATTAGAAAAAGTGCGCTTTAGGACGATCGGAATAATTGAACTGTAAATATATATGATGTGTGGAATAAGGGAGAGGAATTTATGATTAATATCAAAAACTTAGTAGTTGGCTTATTTATGTTAGTAAGCGGTTTTGTTGTATATGTAATAAAAGAAAAAGCTCCATTCTAAAACAGACAAACCGTTAATGTCTGTTTTAAATTTGTAAAAAATGTTGACAAGTTATTGTATTGGTGTTAAAATTTTAATTCGTGTCTCGGTTAAAGCTAGTGTAAAGTAAATAAATCTTATGAATATAATACGAAAAGTTTGCGAAAGATCGGGTAGTCTTACCAACAACTTTTGTGAACAAACCCTATAAATTGTATATGTAAGCTTTATATGTATACTAGTGAATCAAGGAGCGGTCAGTGGAACCGTAATGATGAGAGAGAGGTAGGGCTTTCATCCAGTATATGTTACTTTCCCGTTAGGTGAATATAAAAAAGAGGGCTCCTTTTGAAAAGGAGCCCTCTTTCTATAGATAAATTGAAACTATAATCAGTGAGACCATTCCCGTTAAATGTTAGCTCGCAAATAACGTGATAAAAATGATTAAGTGCGGTTTTCAACTTGTTGACAAATTTCATCTGTTGTTAAACCATGTGCTTTAATTACAGATCCTTTTATCGATGCATCTGCAATACCCATCATATTAGAATCTTGCCCGGTTACAACGCAACAATCGCATCCATGTGCATCATTTTCAGAGTTAAGTGAAACGACTTCATGTCCTTGTTGCTGAAGAGCTTGTTGAACATCTGTTAAAGAGTTCTCAACACCAATTCTAGCCATAATTTTCACCTCCTACCACCTAGTTGCTAGTATGCTCAAGTCCATAGCATATATTTATGAAAAGATGGTAGGAAGAGAATATTTGTTTAGTCGTTATATACACCAGTAAGCATTTGACTAACGAATTGATCATTTAATGTATCTTGTGCTGAACTGTTATTGGATTGAATATCGATTGAAGCTGTATAGTTGTTATGTTTCCTGCTATTTGGTTCTACTTCAACGTAATTATCGAATTTACAAAATCCTTTCGTATCCATTAGATCAAATAGTTGTAGCATTTCTACTACCTCTTGTCTTGTTCCTTTAATTTGTACACATGCCATTGTTATTTCCTCCTTCAGTTTGACAAATTGTTTTTTAAAAATAGGATTATGATTACTAAATGAAAAATATGAATGTTATTTTTAGACAGCGTTATTTTTGTTATTTTCCCCCTTTTTCACCAAAAGTCGTCGTATATTCCCGAATTTATAAAATCGGACGTCCGTTTATTGAATACAATAGATTCGTATCAATTGGCGAAAACCCTTCTTTTAAACAAATATTTTTTTAGTAGAATTTGGCGAAAAAAAATTTTTGACTTTTTGTAAACGTTAACAATGTTGTTAAATCAATATAATCAAAGATGTACGTACGATTAAAAATTAAAAATTTTCTAAAAATTCACTTGATTTATTTGAAAAGGAGAGTAAACTAGGAAACAATAAAAAACTCATAGAACATAGGGGGCGCTTTCAAGTGAACGAGCAGTGGATTTTCTTAAATGGAGAATTTGTTCCAAAAGACGAAGCAAAGGTTTCAGTATATGACCATGGCTATTTATATGGCGATGGAGTGTTCGAAGGAATTAGGGTATATAGCGGTAATGTTTTCCGTTTGAGAGAGCATCTTGTCCGGTTATATGAATCAGCGAAATCCATCATGTTAGAAATTCCATATACGTTAGAAGAAGCAACGAAAATCGTTGTTGAAACGATTCGACAAAACAAACTATCTAATGGATATATCCGCCTCGTTGTATCAAGAGGACCTGGGAATTTGGGATTAGATCCCGATTCTTGTACGAAACCAAATGTAGTAGTAATTGCAGAGCAATTATCTTTATTTCCACAAGAATATTATGAAAAAGGGATTCCGATTATAACAGTTGCAACGCGTCGTAATCGCCCGGATGTTTTATCGCCTCAAGTAAAATCTTTAAATTACTTAAATAATATTTTAGTTCGCATTGAGGCGAAACTAGCTGGAGTACAAGAAGCACTTATGTTAAATGACCAAGGATATGTAGCTGAAGGCTCTGGAGATAACGTATTTATTGTGAAGGGAAATAAATTAATTACACCACCAAGTTCTGCTGGAGCGTTAGAAGGTATTACACGAAACGCGATTTTAGAAATCGGCGAAAAACTTGGATATGACGTAAGAGAAGAATTATTTACAAGGCACGATGTATATGTGGCTGATGAAGTGTTTTTAACAGGAACAGCTGCTGAAGTAATTGCTGTTACGACAGTAGATGGAAGAACGATTGGTTTAGGGAGAACAGGGCCACATACGAATCGTTTATTAGAAGAATTCCGTAAATTAGTTGTAGAAGATGGAGAGAAAATTTACGAAGAAAATAAAGTTGGATAATAGCTCTTTATGACATGATAAAGCGTTGATAGGGAGGAGTAGTTGACTATGAAGCCTCACAGAGAGTCGGTGGTTGCTGGAAACCGATGGTTCACGTCGACGAACATCACCCTTGAGTGCTAAGCTGAAGTGTTTGTTTAGGCTTAGACGGTAGCTCCGTTATTAGCTAGACTCATATCCCGAGTCACTGAGGCAAGAGTAATCTTGCAAAGAAGGGTGGTACCGCGAAATCTTTCGTCCCTTCAGCACATAGCTGGAGTGTGGACGTAGGATTTTTTTATTTTATAAATGGTTTAAAAAAGGGGGCTTATAAGAAAAATGTCTTCAAAAACGGAAGAGAAACTGGCAACTGGTGCACAGCTATTGTTAGAAGCGCTAGAAAAGGAAGAAGTAGAAGTGATTTTCGGGTATCCAGGTGGTGCGGTTTTACCTCTATATGATGCGCTTTATGATTGTGAAATTCCACATATTTTAACGAGGCATGAGCAAGGTGCAATTCATGCTGCTGAAGGATATGCAAGAATTACAGGGAATCCAGGAGTGGTAATTGCAACAAGTGGACCGGGTGCTACAAATGTTATTACTGGTTTAGCTGACGCGATGATTGATTCATTACCGCTTGTTGTATTTACAGGGCAAGTAGCAACAACGTTAATCGGAAGTGATGCTTTCCAAGAAGCAGATATTATGGGGCTTACGATGCCGGTGACAAAACATAATTATCAAGTGCGAAAAGCATCGGATTTACCCCGAATTATTAAAGAAGCATTTCATATCGCTAGAACAGGAAGACCGGGCCCAGTCGTAATTGACCTTCCGAAAGATATGGTAGTAGAGCAAGGCGAGAGATGTAGCGACGTACAAATGGATTTACCAGGATACCAGCCTAATTATGAACCGAATCTACTACAAATAAACAAATTATTACAAGCGATTGAGGTCTCAAAAAAGCCATTAATTTTAGCTGGAGCAGGTGTATTGCATGCGAAAGCATCGAAAGAATTAACAAGCTTTGCTCGCAAATATCATATTCCAGTTGTTCATACATTACTTGGTCTTGGCGGGTTTCCGCCAGATGATGAACTATTTCTAGGGATGGGAGGAATGCACGGTTCATACACCGCAAATATGGCGTTATATGAATGTGACTTACTTATTAATATAGGTGCAAGATTTGATGATCGTCTTACTGGGAATTTAGCTTATTTTGCTAAAGAAGCGATTGTCGCACATATAGATATTGATCCAGCGGAAATTGGGAAAAATGTGCCGACTGAAATCCCTATTGTTGCGAGTGCGAAGCAAGCATTAGAAGCTATACTCACTTTTAAAGAAGGGGAAGTAGATTACAATGATTGGCTTTCGTTATTGAATAGTAGAAAAGAAAAATATCCTCTTTCTTACAAAGAACATGCAGAACGTATTAAACCTCAGTATGCAATTGATATGCTATACGAAATTACGAAAGGAGAAGCGATTGTAACAACAGATGTTGGGCAACATCAAATGTGGGCAGCTCAATATTATCCATTGAAAAACCCAGATAGATGGGTAACTTCTGGGGGATTGGGAACAATGGGCTTCGGGTTTCCAGCAGCAATAGGTGCACAAATCGCAAAGCCTGAAGAACTAGTTATTGCAATTGTCGGTGATGCTGGATTTCAAATGACTTTGCAAGAACTTAGTGTGTTGAAAGAGCATTCTTTACCGGTTAAAGTTTTTATTTTAAATAATGAAGCTTTAGGGATGGTAAGACAATGGCAAGAGGAATTTTATAATAGGCGATATTCGCACTCCTTACTTTCATGCCAACCAGATTTTGTCGCACTTGCCAATGCATATGGCATAAAAGGTGTTCGTATTGAAGACCCACTTCTTGCAAAGCAACAATTACAGTATGCAATTGAATTAAGAGAGCCAGTCGTAATTGATTGCCGCGTACTTCAATCTGAAAAGGTTATGCCGATGGTTGCACCAGGGAAAGGGGTTCACCAAATGGAGGGGGTGGAGAAAAGGTGAAGAGAATTGTAACAGCGACAGTTCGAAATCAAAGCGGTGTGTTAAATCGAATTACAGGTGTTATGACACGTAGACATTTTAATATTGAAAGTATTTCAGTAGGTCATACGGAATCATCGGATATTTCGAGAATGACGATTGTTGTACACGTTGAAAATGAACAGCAAGTTGAGCAGTTAATTAAACAACTTCATAAGCAAATCGACGTACTGAAAGTATCAGATATTACAGAAGAAGCGATGATCGCTAGAGAACTTGCACTTATTAAAGTAGCAACGTCTGTAGCAAGAGCAGAATTATATAGTTTAATTGAACCATTTCGAGCCACTGTAATAGATGTTGGGAAGGATTCCATAGTGGTGCAAGTAACAGGTACTCAGGAGAAAGTAGAAGCGTTAATTGAATTACTTCGTCCATACGGTTTGAAAGAAATTGCTAGAACAGGTGTAACAGCATTTACACGTAGTATGAAAAAACAAGATAAACAAGTTATGTTAATTCAATAATTATTTAAAAAATAGGGGGAAATGAAAATGGCGAAAGTTTATTATGAAAAAGACGTAACGGTAAATGTATTAAAGGAAAAGAAAGTAGCAATCATCGGATATGGATCGCAAGGCCATGCGCATGCACAAAACTTACGTGATAACGGATTTGATGTAGTAGTTGGACTGAGGAAAGGGAAGTCATGGGATAAGGCGAAAGAAGACGGATTTTCTGTATATACAGTAGCGGAAGCAGCAGAAAAAGCGGATGTAGTAATGATTCTACTACCTGATGAATTACAGCCAGAAGTATATGAAGCTGAAATTGCACCAAACTTACAGGCAGGTAATTCTCTTGTGTTCGCACATGGCTTTAATGTTCACTTTGATCAAGTAAAACCGCCAGCTAATGTAGATGTATTTCTAGTAGCACCGAAAGGTCCAGGACATCTAGTACGTCGTACGTTTGCAGAAGGGGGAGCTGTTCCTGCATTATTTGCAGTATATCAAGATGCAACAGGAGTTGCGACTGAAAAGGCACTTTCATATGCAGATGGAATTGGGGCGACGAGAGCAGGTGTATTAGAAACAACGTTTAAAGAAGAAACAGAAACAGATTTATTCGGAGAGCAAGCTGTACTTTGCGGCGGAGTGACTGCACTTGTAAAAGCGGGATTTGAAACGCTAGTTGATGCTGGCTATCAACCTGAACTTGCATATTTTGAATGTTTACATGAACTGAAATTAATTGTTGACCTTATGTATGAAGGCGGACTTGAAAATATGAGATACTCAGTTTCAGATACAGCGCAGTGGGGTGACTTCGTATCAGGGACACGTGTTGTTACTGAAGATACAAAGAAAGCGATGGGGGAAGTATTGGCAGAAATTCAAGATGGTACATTTGCAAGAGGCTGGATTGCAGAGCATAAAGCAGGAAGACCAAATTTCCAGGCGACAAATGAGAAAGAAAATGAACATGAAATCGAAGTAGTTGGACGTAAATTACGTGAAATGATGCCTTTTGTACAGCCGCGAGTAAAGGTAGGGATTAAATAATATGAAGCAGATTTTGTTCATGGATACGACGCTTCGTGATGGCGAACAATCACCAGGAGTTAATTTAAATGAACAAGAGAAATTACAAATTGCGAGGCAACTAGAGAGACTTGGTATTAATGTAATGGAAGCTGGATTCGCAGCGGCTTCTGAAGGTGATTTTCAATCGGTAAAACGTATCGCAAATACCATTCAAAATGCTACTGTTATGAGTTTAGCTAGAGCAAAGGAAAGCGATATTCGAAGAGCATATGACGCAGTGAAAGGTGCTGTCTCTCCTCGATTACACGTATTTTTAGCTACGAGTGATATTCATATGAAATATAAGCTGTGTATGTCGAAAGAAGATGTATTAGATAGTATTCATCGCTCGGTTACACTTGGAAAATCATTATTTCCAACAGTACAATTTTCAGCAGAAGATGCGACAAGAACATCGAGAGCATTTTTAGCTGAAGCAGTAGAAGTAGCGATTCGTGCAGGAGCGAATGTAATCAATATTCCTGATACAGTTGGATATACGAATCCAGAAGAATATTATTCTCTTTTTAAATACTTAAAAGAATCCGTTCCTTCGTATGAAAAAGCAATTTTCTCTTGTCATTGTCACGATGATCTTGGGATGGCAGTAGCGAACTCGTTAGCTGCAGTTGAAGGCGGAGCGTTACAAGTAGAAGGAACGATTAATGGAATTGGAGAAAGAGCAGGAAATGCAGCCTTAGAAGAAGTCGCAGTTGCTCTCCATATTAGAAAAGATTTCTATGAAGCAGAGTCCTCTATGACGTTAAAAGAAATTAAAGCGACAAGTACATTAGTAAGTCGTTTAACAGGTATGGTTGTACCGAAAAATAAAGCGATTGTTGGAGCAAATGCGTTCGCTCATGAATCAGGTATTCATCAAGATGGTGTTTTAAAAGAAGTGACGACATATGAAATTATTGAACCGGCGCTTATAGGTGAATCTCAAAATCTATTTGTACTTGGAAAACATTCTGGACGTCACGCATTTACGGAAAAAATGAAAGAATTAGGCTACGAATTTACAAACGAAGAACGAGATGCGGTGTTTGCAGCATTTAAAAAATTAGCTGATCGAAAAAAGGAAATTACAGAAGAAGATTTACGTGCGCTTATGCTTGGTGAAGCAGCATTTTCGGCACAACAATATAGCATTACGCAATTGCAAGTACACTTCGTATCAAATAGTACACAGTGTGCAACGGTTGTACTAAAAGATGAGGAAGGGAATATGTACGAAGATGCAGCAACTGGTTCTGGAAGTATTGAAGCAATCTATAATGCAATTCAAAGAATTTTAGGATTAGAATGTGACTTAGCGGATTATCGCATACAATCTATAACGCAAGGTCAAGATGCACTTGCACATGTTCATGTTGAATTAAAAGAAGGAACTCATCAAGTATCAGGTTTTGGTGTTGCGCAAGATGTATTAGAAGCATCGGCGAGAGCGTACGTTCATGCGGCGGGAAAATTAAAATCTTTTATTACTCTTGTGAAGTAACTGTTTGATAAGTGAGGGACTCGTCCCTTACTTATCAAAATATATTTCTGAAAATTCAGATAAAAAGGAGTGTTTTACTTGGAAAAACGTATCGTTTGTTTAGCGGGTGATGGTGTTGGTCCGGAAGTTATGGAAAGCGCGAAGGAAGTATTGCATATGGTAGAGAGGTTATATGGACATCATTTTCATTTACAAGATGAGTACTTTGGCGGAGCTGCTATCGATTTAACTGGGCAACCATTACCACAGCGAACACTTGCCGCTTGTTTAGCGAGTGATGCGGTTTTACTTGGAGCGGTTGGTGGACCTCGGTGGGATGATGCGAAAGAAAGGCCAGAGAAAGGATTATTAGCTTTAAGAAAAGGACTTGGTGTATTTGCAAATGTTCGCCCTGTAACAGTAGAAAGCGCAACTGCACATTTATCGCCATTAAAAAACGCAGATGAAATTGACTTCGTTGTCGTTCGTGAACTAACAGGTGGTATTTATTTCTCTTATCCAAAAGAAAGAACGGAAGAATCGGCAACGGATACACTTACGTACCATCGTCATGAAATTGAACGTATCGTGTCGTATGCTTTTCAATTAGCGAGTAAGAGAGAGAAAAAAGTAACGTCTATTGATAAAGCGAATGTTTTAGAATCTAGTAAACTGTGGAGAGCTGTTACGGAAGAAGTAGCTCTTCGTTATCCTGATGTTGAATTAGAGCACATTTTAGTAGATGCAGCTGCTATGGAGTTAATTCGGAATCCAGGACGTTTTGATGTAATTGTAACCGAAAATTTATTTGGTGACATTTTAAGTGACGAGGCCTCTGTATTGGCAGGGTCATTAGGAATGCTTCCATCAGCGAGTCATGCGGAAAACGGGCCGTCTTTATATGAGCCTATTCACGGATCAGCACCAGATATTGCAGGGAAAAATAAAGCGAATCCAATTGCGATGATGCGTTCAGTTGCGATGATGCTCGGACAATCATTTGGATTAACGAGAGAAGGGTATGCAATTGAATCCGCAATATCTGCAGTTCTTAAATCTGGAAAATGTACAGCTGATATTGGGGGAGATGAGACGACAACTTCATTTACGAAGGCGGTTATTCAAGAAATGGAAGAGCAAGCGCTAGTAGGGAGAGGACGATAATGGGAAAAAGATTACTAGATAAGCTTTGGGAAAGACATGTAGTTGTAACGAATGAAAATGGATTGGATTTATTATATATCGATCTTCATCTCGTTCATGAAGTAACGTCACCGCAAGCCTTTGAAGGCTTGCGGCTTGCAAATCGAACTGTTCGAAGACCGGAATTAACGTTTGCAACGATGGATCATAATATTCCAACGATAGATGTTTGGAATATTACCGATCGTATTGCGAAGCAGCAATTGGATACACTTCGTGAGAACTGTAAACAATTTCAGGTTTCATTAGCTGATATTGGTGATGAAAAGCAAGGAATCGTTCACGTTATAGGACCAGAACTTGGACTCACGCAGCCAGGGAAAACGATTGTTTGTGGTGATAGTCATACAGCAACCCACGGTGCTTTCGGAGCGTTAGCATTTGGTATTGGTACGAGTGAAGTAGAACATGTATTAGCAACGCAAACGTTGTGGCAACGAAAGCCGAAAGCGATGGGAATTGAATTAAAAGGAAAGTTACCAAAAGGCGTTTATGCAAAGGATATTATTTTGCATCTCCTTTCAAAGTACGGTGTAGCAGTTGGAACTGGATATGTAATGGAATTTTACGGTGAGACGATTCATGCTATGGAAATGGAAGAGAGGATGACACTTTGCAATATGGCAATTGAAGGGGGAGCGAAAGCTGGCATCATTGCACCAGATGAGAAAACATTTTCTTATGTAAAAGGGCGTGAATATGCACCGAAAGACTATGAAATGTTTACGGGAAAATGGTCGGAGCTTTATACAGATTCAGATGCAATTTATGATTTACATATTTCGGTAAATGTTACGGATTTAGCACCGTATGTCACTTGGGGAACAAATCCTAGTATGGGTGTTCGAATTGATGAAAAATTACCAGAAAAACATGATGAAAATGATGAAAGAGCATATTCGTATATGGGATTGAGTCCTGGACAAAGTACTTTTGAAATTCCAGTTCAGCATGTCTTCATTGGGTCTTGTACAAATTCTCGATTATCTGATTTGGAAATTGCAGCATCTGTTGTAAAAGGGAAAAAAGTGAAAGACGGTGTGCGAGCCCTCGTTGTGCCTGGTTCTAAAAGGATAAGAGAAGCAGCGATGCAAAAAGGATTACATCACATATTTGAAGAAGCGGGGTTTGAATGGAGAGAGCCTGGATGTTCAATGTGTCTTGGAATGAATCCGGATCAAGTGCCTGAAGGGGAGCATTGTGCATCTACTTCAAATCGTAATTTTGAAGGAAGGCAAGGGAAAGGAGCACGAACACATTTAGTAAGCCCAGCTATGGCAGCAGCAGCTGCGTTATATGGTCATTTTGTTGATATTAGAAAGGAGAATTATGATGGAGCCATTTCGTATTCATAAAGGTACTGCCGCAGTACTTATGAATGATAACATTGATACAGATCAAATTATTCCGAAGCAATATTTAAAGAGAATTGAAAGGACGGGATTTGGAAAATATTTATTTGATGAGTGGCGTTACGATAATGAGCGCCATGAAAATCCTAATTTTCCTCTTAATGCGCAAGAACGAAAAGGAGCAAGTATATTAATTACGGGTGATAATTTTGGATGCGGTTCATCAAGAGAACATGCTCCGTGGGCGCTTGCTGATTATGGTTTCCGCGTTATTATCGCCGGGGGATTTGCAGATATTTTTTATATGAATTGCATGAAAAATGGTATGTTACCGATTGTAATGGATAAAGAAATGCGTGAACAACTTGCTAAAACGGATGCGAGAGAACAAATAGAAGTAGATTTGGAGAATGAGGTAATTACAACGAATACGCATAGGTTTCATTTTACAATCGAAAAAATGTGGAAAGAGAAATTATTAAATGGTCTAGATGAAATTAGCATTACGATGCAATACGAACGAGAAATTGGAGAGTATGAAAGAGAGATAGCCTTATATTAAGAAATAACGGAATATTAAAAAATCTATTTACATTCAGAATTAACTGTTATATACTATGTGAAAATCAGAGGAGAAAGGGAGTAAGTATTATGAATATCGTACAATCTATTAAAATGCTTACACAACTACATCATCATACATGAAACCCTTGAACCTAACGTGAAAACGTGTAGGCACAAGGGTTATTCCCGTTGTACCTACACTCTACTAAAGAGCCTTGTAGGTATTTTTTCTACAAGGCTCTTTTTATTTTCGGTTTAGGTGAATGGAATGAGCATACATTAGAGAGGGAAAGGTGTGTGAAATGAGATGGCAAAGTGGAAGCGTGCAAATCCGAATGGAACGAGGGATTACTTATTCGAAGAATGTACGTTAATTGAAGAAGTGGAACAAAAATTAAGACGGACTTTTTTAGGCAGAGGTTATGAAGAAATAAGGACACCTACAATTGAATTTTACGATGTTTTTGCATTTCAAAATAGGCCAATAGATGAAGAAAAGATGTATAAATTTTTTGATGAAAAAGGGCGGATTATCGTTTTACGCCCAGATATGACAATTCCTTTAGCAAGAGTAATAGGAACGCAGAGATGGGACACTCCTCTTAAAGTGACATATAGTGGAAATGTATTTCGGGCAAATGAGTCGCTTTCTGGCAAATATAATGAAATGGTACAAAGTGGTATTGAAATTATCGGGATTGATAATGTAAGAGCGGAAATTGAGTGTGTTATAAGCGTAATTCAAGCACTTCAAAAATTGAAGGTACAATCTTTTACAATTGAGATTGGGCAAGTGCAGTTATATAAATGTATTGTAAAAAAACTCTCCATTCATGATGAAGAAGAGAAGTTACTTAGAACATATATTGAGAGTAAAAATTATGCCGGCCTCTCAAATTTTATCGGAGAAAAAAAATTAGATCGGAGTGATGAAACAGTAAGATTACTTGAGAAACTACCAAGGTTATTCGGGAGTTTAGATGTTATTGAGGAAGCAGAAAAACTCGCCTCAAGTAATGAAATGAAAATGGCCATTGCAAGAGTGAAAGAAATATATGAAACAATTGAACAGTTAGGATATGGCCCTTACATATCAATTGATTTAGGTATGGTTCAACATTTGGATTATTATACGGGTGTTATTTTCAAAGGGTATATATATGAAATTGGAGAAGAGATTGTTAGTGGCGGAAGGTATGATGAATTAATTGGAAATTTTGGAGAGATGATGCCAGCGGTTGGGCTCGCGGTGCAAGTAAATCAAATAGTTAAGGCACTTCAAGAGCAGCAAGAACCATATAAACGAAAGAGAATAGATATTATGATTCATTATGAGTTAAATAGATTAGCAGAAGCGGAAAGGTTACGAAATTTACTTCAAAAGGACGGGAAGAATGCCCAGTTATCTTTATTCTCTAATTTAAACGATACTTTTCAATTTGCAAACAAGAATAAAATAATGACAGTCGTTGAGGCGAAGAGTGAATCACTAGTGGAATATGTATGGAGAGAGAAATGGATCATCCAGAAAGAAGGAGAGGCTTCATGCGTAACATTCAAATTGCGTTAACGAAAGGAAGATTAGAAAAGCATGTTATTCCACTGTTTGAGAAAATTGGAATTGATTGTTCGGAGCTCAAAGATAAAGGAAGAAAACTTGTGTTTAAAAGTAAAAACACAAACATTTCATTTATTTTAGTGAAAGCGGTAGATGTTGCTACTTATGTAGAACATGGCGTAGCTGATATTGGAGTCGTTGGAAAAGATATATTAATGGAATGTGAGAAAGATATATATGAGATGGTGGATTTAGGAGTAGGCGTGTGTAAATTTTGTGTCGCTTCTATTCCTACGTATAATCCGAAGAGTTATCGAAAAAAACGAATTGCTACGAAATATCCGCACATTACTTCTACATATTTTCATGATAAAGGGGAGGATGTAGAAATTATTAAAATAGAAGGATCTGTAGAGATTGCTCCACTTCTAGGTTTGGCAGATGCAATTGTGGATATTGTTGAAACAGGAAAAACATTACAAGAAAACGGGTTAATTGTATTTGAGGAAATGTGCTCTATATCAGCTCGAATGATTGTGAATAAGGCTGCATTGAAAACTAAAAAAGACGAAATATTCGGTATTATAAATATGATGGAACAAGAAATTTTGTCAGGGAAATAGGGGGACTTTCAATGGAGATAGTTTGTGAAGATTTCCAAGAGGCTTTATCGAAAATAAAATTGCTACGAGAAAGCGCTAATTTAATAGAAGAAACTGTTCAAAGAAGTGTAAGCGAAATTGTTCAAAACGTAAGGGAGAGTAAAGATAAAGCTGTATCGTTCTATACAAAAAAGTTTGATGGTGTAGAGATAAAAGATTTTCGTGTAAGTGCAGAAGAAATAAAACAAGCAAGTAAGTTTGTAGAACAAGCTTTTTTAGAAGCGTTAGAAGAGGCAAAGAAAAACATTGTCTCGTATCACGAAAAGCAAACAAGACAATCTATGTTCGATTGCGTGAGTGAAGGGGTAATTAGAGGACAGCTCATTCGGCCGTTAGAAAATGTAGGTGTATATGTGCCAGGCGGGACAGCTTCGTATCCTTCATCAGTATTAATGAATGTATTGCCAGCAAAACTCGCAGGAGTGAAAAAAATTGTAATGGTAACACCGCCGAGGCAAGGAGGAATTGATCCGCATATTTTAGCTGCTGCAAGTCTTGCAGGTGTAGATGAAATTTATATGGCCGGTGGTGCTCAAGCAATTGCTGCTCTAGCATATGGAACGGAATCGATTCCTAAAGTAGATAAAATAGTTGGGCCTGGAAATTTATATGTTGCTCTAGCGAAGCGAGAAGTATATGGGATAGTCAATATCGATATGATTGCTGGACCATCAGAAATTGTAGTTATCGCAGATGAAACAGGAAATGCCGAATATATTGCTGCTGATTTATTATCACAAGCAGAGCATGACGTGAGAGCGACTGCCATTTGTATTACAACGAATGTACAGCTTGCTAAAGAAGTAGAAAGAGAAATAGAAAGACAGCTAGAGACGTTACCAAGAAGTGAAATAGCTCGTGAGTCAATAAAAAGAAATGGAGCAATTTTTATTGTTCCTTCTTTAGAAGAGGCGTTTCACTTATCAAATGAAATCGCCCCTGAACATTTAGAGCTACACATAAAAGAGCCAATGAATGCTCTAGCTTATGTAAAGCATGCTGGATCAATTTTCCTTGGTCCATATGCACCTGAACCGCTTGGAGATTATTTGGCGGGGCCGAATCACGTATTACCGACAAGTGGAACGGCAAGGTTTTTCTCTCCGTTATCCGTCGATGATTTCGTGAAAAAATCAAGCTTCGTTTCTTATACGGAAGAAGCGTTAAGAAGTGTACAGCATCATATTGTAGAACTTGCAAATAAAGAAGGCTTACATGCACACGCAAGAGCAATCCAAATTAGGTTTAAGGAGGAAGAATAATGCGTCAATCTAGTCAAGCACGTGAGACGACTGAAACAAAGATTAAATTAAGTTTGCAGCTCGATGAAAGTACGAATGTTTCTGTGCAAACGGGAGTTGGTTTTTTTGATCATATGCTAACTTTATTTGCTAGGCATGGAAGATTCGGTTTGCAAGTTGAAGCTGAAGGTGATGTATTCGTCGATGCGCATCATACGGTTGAAGATGTTGGCATTGTACTTGGAACTTGCTTGAAAGAAGCATTGCAAAATAAAGAAGGGATTAATCGTTACGGCTCAGCGTATGTACCGATGGATGAATCTTTAGGATTTGTCGCGATTGATATAAGCGGGCGCTCATATATTGTATTTCAAGGTGAATTAACAAATCCGAAGCTAGGAGATTTTGACACAGAATTAACGGAAGAATTTTTTAGAGCAGTTGCCCATGCTGCAAATATTACGTTACATGCTCGCATTTTATACGGAAGCAATACACATCACAAAATTGAAGCTCTATTTAAAGCATTTGGTCGAGCGCTTAGAGAGGCAGTCGATAAAAATGCCAACATTACTGGTGTAAATTCAACGAAAGGGATGTTGTAATTGATTACTATTATAGATTATGGAATGGGGAATATTCGCAGTGTGGAACAAGCATTAAAATATATTAGAGCAGAGTACATCGTAACGGATGACAAAGAAGAAATATTGAGAAGTGATGGCGTTATTTTACCGGGAGTAGGTGCATTTCCGAAGGCGATGGACATTTTAGAAGAAAAAGATTTAGTATGTGTGCTAAAAGAAGTTGGAAATTCAGGAAAACCACTTCTAGGTATTTGCTTAGGAATGCAGCTTTTATTTGAAAAAAGTGAGGAACTACAAGACTGTAACGGATTAAATTTATTGCCAGGTGTCATTAGAAAGTTAAAAGTTCCTTATAAAATTCCACATATTGGGTGGAATGAGTTGAAGAAAGATGGAGAAATACCGCTTTGGAATGGAGTAGAGGACGGTTCTTTCGTATATTATGTCCACTCTTATTATGCAGATTGTCCAAATGAAATTGTGTATGGGGCAAGTGAGTATGGAGTGCAAGTACCTGGTTTTGTAGCAAAAGGAAATATATTTGGCGCACAGTTTCATCCTGAAAAAAGTGGTGAAATTGGAATGCAAATGTTAAAAAATTTCAAAGGAGTGGTAGAAGCATGGAAATCTTCCCAGCTATCGATGTAAAAGAAGGGCGATGCGTAAGGCTGTATCAAGGAGAGTTTAGTAAAGAAACGGTGATGAATGAAGACCCCGTCGCACAAGCAACAGTATTTGAAAAAATTGGAGCGAAAATACTACACGTTGTTGATTTAGATGGAGCAATTGCTGGGGAGTCAGTAAATTTACCTGTCATTGAAAAAATATGCAAGGCGGTACGTATTCCGGTGCAAGTTGGAGGAGGAGTTCGGTCACTCGCGGCAGTGGAGAAGTTGTTGTCAGTAGGTGTAGAAAAAGTGATATTAGGAACGGCTGCCCTTTACGATAAATCATTTTTAGAAGAAGCGGTTCGTCTATATAAGGAGAAAATCATAGTTGGAATTGATGCGAAAAATGGTTTCGTAGCAACAAGGGGGTGGCTCGATGTGTCTGAAATTTCGTACATCGATTTAGCGAAGCAAATGGAAAGCTTAGGTGTTCAAACGATTGTGTTTACGGACATTTCAAAAGATGGGACGCTTGCAGGACCAAATTTTGAGCAATTAGAGTTACTACAAAAAAGTGTGGGCATTCGTGTAATTGCATCTGGAGGTGTCGCATCTATTCAAGATGTAAAAAAATTAAATGATATGAATATATATGGCGTCATAATTGGAAAGGCACTTTACGAGAAAACGATTGATTTAGAAGAAGTGTTACAGGTAACAAAACTATGTTAGCGAAACGAATTATTCCATGTCTAGATGTGAAAGATGGGCGGGTCGTAAAGGGTGTAAATTTTATAGGGTTACAAGACGTCGGTGATCCTGTTGAAATAGCCGCATTATATAATGATGCGGGAGCAGATGAAATCGTATTTTTAGATATTACTGCGACGCATGAAGGGCGAAAAACGATTATAGATGTTGTAGAAAAAACTGCTTCAAAAGTATTCATTCCTCTCACAGTTGGCGGGGGGATTTCAAATGTGAGAGGAATGTACAATTTACTAAGAGCTGGAGCGGATAAAGTCTCAATAAACTCAGCGGCAGTGAGAAATCCGAAGTTAATCCAGGAAGGTGCAGAACATTTTGGCTCACAATGTATTGTCGTAGCAATTGATGCTAGAAAAGTAGCAGAAGATAAATGGAATGTATACGTAAATGGCGGAAGACTTAATACAGGGATGGATGCAATCGAATGGGCGAGACGCGTTGCCCAGCTCGGGGCAGGAGAAATTTTGTTGACGAGTATGGATGCAGATGGAACGAAAAACGGATATGATCTTCGTTTAACAGAAGCAATTTCAAACAGCGTCTCTGTCCCAGTAATCGCATCAGGTGGATGCGGTCATGTGGATCACATTATAGAAGTATTTCAAAAGACAACAGTTGATGCAGCATTAGCAGCATCAATCTTTCATTATGGTGAAGCGACTGTACAGGATGTAAAGCGAAAATTAAGAGAAGCAAACGTTGAGGTGCGGTTATGAAAGCTAACTTTGCAAAAGGGTTGATACCAGCTGTTGTTATCGAGGAAGATACGAAAGAAGTTTTAATGTTAGCTTATATGAATGAAGAAGCGTATGACAAGACACTGGAAACGAAAAGAACATGGTTTTATTCCCGTTCGAGACAATCGTTATGGAATAAAGGAGGTACATCGGGAAATGTCCAATATGTGCAATCACTTTATTTAGACTGTGATCAAGATTCAATCGTTGTTGTCGTAAAGCAAGTAGGGCCTGCTTGTCATACGGGAGAAAAAACGTGTTTTCACTACCAAATTATATAGGGGGATACATATGGAAAATGTTTTTAAATTACTATTTGAAACAATTGAAGAACGAAAGGAAAGTCCACTTCCTGAATCATATACAAACTATTTGTTTTCCAAAGGAGAAGATAAAATTTTAAAGAAAATTGGTGAAGAATGTTCCGAAGTAATCATCGCATCTAAAAATAATGATAAAGAAGAGTTAGTGAAAGAAATGGTGGATGTATTTTATCACTGTTTTGTTTTATTAGCCGAAAAAAATATATCATTAGAAGATGTTATGAAGGAAGTGAAAGAACGAAACGGAAAGCTTTCGAGAGTAGGGGACAGAAGAGAAATAGATACATTATAGGGGGGATATGTATGAAAGTGGACTATCATATTCATTTAGAAGAAGGACCTTATTCAATAGGCTGGCTTGCTAAAATAAATGATGCACTACAATGTTTTGAACCGCTTAAAGAAGAAAAACATTCTATGGAGTGGCTTATGAAAACACAAGAACGCCTGCAAAAACGTGTGAAGGAAGGTCCATTTACAGCGAAATGGATTGATTTATATTTAGAAGAGGCTTTGCGAAAGGGTATAAAAGAAGTTGGTATTGTTGATCATTTATATCGTTTTCGCGAGGCGCAAGGATATTATGAGAAATATGTAGATATTAGTCATTCAAAGCTTGGTCGTTTACAGAAGGAATGGTTAGATCAAGTAAGAGTAACGTCTATTTCTGAATTTACAAAGGCGATTGAAGATGCAAAAGAGCGATGGAGTAAACGGGGAATAACGCTTAAGCTTGGAATTGAAGCAGATTATTTTATCGGCGGGGAACAAGAGTTAAAAGGTTTGCTAGCACTAGGAGACTTTGATTATGTAATCGGTTCGGTCCATTTTATAGATGGATGGGGATTTGATAATCCAGATACGAAAGAGTATTTTGATACGCATGAGTTACATACTTTATATCATACGTTTTTCGCTACAGTTGAAAGTGCTGTTCGTTCTGAGCTCTTTGATATAATAGCTCATCTTGATAACATAAAAGTATTTAATTACCGATTAGATGAGAATGAACAGCTTTCTTATTATAAGGAAATTGCGCGTGCGTTAGTGGAAACAAATACCGCAACAGAAATAAATGCGGGATTGTACTATCGCTATCCTGTGCGCGAAATGTGTCCAAGTCCGCTTTATTTGCAAGTATTAGCTAAGTATGGAGTGCCGATTACTCTATCCTCAGATGCTCATTATCCGAATAATTTAGGAAAGTATGTGGAAGAGAATATAAAGACATTACGCAATCATGATATTTCTCACATAGCTACATTTACGAAACGAGTAAGAACGATGAGATTGCTTGAAGAAGAAGTAACAATTTCAAAATAAAACACGATTTTTTGATGAAAACGACCCTTTTTGTTCAAAATAAGAAAGAATGAAAAGGAGGGTGGAAAATGGCGAAACAACAAAATAAACAAAACGTACAAGCAGCAGATCAAGCGTATACTTCTGAAACGAATAATACAGCTAACTCAGTTATCGAGGAACAAATTAGTGATACAGTTGCAGAAGGAACAATAGATGCAAAGCTTGGGCAAGAATCGCAAGAGAAAGCGTAAGAAGAGGGGAGAGATGAATCTCCTCTTTTCTTATGGGTAAAAAAGTGTCGATTTTCAAAACTATAATCAAATTCCTTGGTTTTTACATGTGGATTTCTTACAATGAAATATAAGAGATATCTTATTTTGTATAGAAGAGGTGTTAGTAGTGGCGAAAATATTAGTTGCAGGGAAAATTCCAGAAATCGGATTAGAACTATTAAAAGATCATGATGTAGAAATGTACGATAAAGAGGAGTTAATTTCTTTAGATCAATTAACAGAGCGTGTAAAAGATAAAGATGCATTGTTAAGTTTACTTTCTACAAAGGTGCCGAAAGAAGTTATTGATGCAGCACCTAATTTAAAGATTGTTGCAAACTACGGTGCTGGTTACGACAATATTGATTTTACGTATGCAGGAGAAAAAGGAATTGCAGTATCGAATACACCGAAAGTATCAACTGAAGCGACAGCAGAATTAACATTTGCACTTCTTTTAGCAGCGGCACGTAGAATTCCTGAAGGGGATACGTTATGTCGTACAACTGGATTTAACGGCTGGGCACCATTATTTTTCTTGGGCCGCGAAGTGCACGGTAAGACAATTGGAATTATTGGCCTTGGAGAAATAGGGAAGGCAGTTGCAAAGCGTGCGAAAGCATTTGGAATGGATATTTTATATACAGGGCCAAATCGTAAGCCTGAAGCTGAAAGTGAACTGGGAGCAACATATGTAACATTGGAAGAATTATTACAAACAGCGGACTTTATTACAATTAACTGTGCTTATAATCCGAAATTACATCATATGATTGATGAAGAACAGTTTAAAATGATGAAGAAAACAGCATATATTATAAATGCTTCACGTGGACCAATTATGCATGAATTTGCACTTGCTCATGCACTAAAAACGAATGAAATTGAAGGTGCAGCTCTTGATGTATTTGAATTTGAACCGAAAATTACAGAAGAGCTAAAAGGATTAAAGAATGTGGTACTTGCGCCTCACGTAGGGAATGCAACGTTTGAAACGCGTGATGCGATGGCTGAAATGGCAGTAAGAAATATTTTAGCTGTATTAAACGGTGAAGAACCTGTAACACCTGTAAATCAAAAAGTATTGGTTACAAAATAAAAAGAAACCTTCCAATTTCGGAAGGTTTCTTTTATTTTTCTTTATTTGCTTTTTTAGAAGGTCTTTGTCTAAGGAATTGAGATAGCATATACAAAATATATAGTGGAATGGCAATGAATAAGAAAACAGAAAAATTACCAAAACCTGTTTGGTACATTGTGATAATACTTCCAACTAAAAATAGTGTAATAATTATGCTATATCGTGGAATTGGTACATCTTTTAAACTTGGGATGCGAATTCGGCTCACCATTAAAAATGCGAACGTTACAAATACTGTAATAAGAACGATTTTTGGAATGGTATTTGAAAATAATGTTAGGAAAGCGACAAGCCCTCCAGCTGCAGTAATCGGAACTCCAGTGAAATATTTCATGGAAGTAGAAGATGGTGTTACATTAAATCGTGCTAAGCGATATGCTCCGAACAGTGGGAATAATCCCGCTATGTATAGTCCAATGATTCCGTAGTTGGAAAAAGATGTGTAATACATTAAAACAGCAGGTGCTGCACCAAATGTTACAACATCTGCGAGTGAATCAAGCTCTTTTCCCATTTGTGAATCAACGCGTAATAAACGAGCAACACGACCATCAAGACTATCTAACATCATCCCGATAAGTACTAAAATAGCAGCTGATTTATAATATCCTAAAGATGCATAGCCGATTGACAAGAATCCGCTATATAAATTTCCGAGCGTAAATAAGTTTGGAATAGCTGCTCTATACAAAATCTGATCCCTTGCTTTCTGTTATAAATTCTTAATTAGTGTACGAAAGTTTACTTATTTTATCATACCATAAATTTCTTTCTCATACGAAAGAAATTCCCAATTTGTGAAAGATTTGAAGTGTAAGTAAAAAAGAAGCAACTTTTCACAAAGTTGCTTCCTACATTATTCAAATTTCGTTGTCATCGTTCCAGTTTTAAATCGATTGTTAGGATCGAATCGTAATAAATCTCCATAAATCAGTTTGTCAGAGAGTTTTAAATCTGTTTTTGCTTTTTCAATATACGGCTGACATAGTGCTAAATCTGCCTCTTCACCTGAGCTTTTTTTGTAGCACATATTTTTTGTATACACATAATCCTCTGTTACAAAACTACCATCGCGCATTACCATAAGTGGATCTTTTTCTTTTATAAATAAGTCAGTTCCGAATTCAACTGATTGATTCGTTTTAATACCAAGTAAATGAAGCAGCGTTGGTTTAATATCAATTTGTCCTGATACTTTAGAGATAACTTTTCCTTCTTGACCCGGTACATGAATAATGAGGGGGACGCGCTGTAATTGCATAGAATCAAATGGTGTAATAGCGTCTTTCCCAAGGAACTGAGCCATAGCTGCATTATGGTTTTCGGAAATGCCGTAGTGATCCCCATAAATGACAATAACAGAATTGTCGTATAGTCCTTCTTCTTTTAATTGGTTAATGAATAATTTGAGAGCTTCATCCGTGTAGCGAACCGTTGGGAAATAGCGGTTTAGAACACCGCTTTCCGAATTAAACTCATCAACATATTGATCTTCTGGACTTAAGAGAAACGGAAAATGATTTGTTAAAGTAATAAATTTCGTATAGAACGGTTGCGGTAAAGATTTTAACTTTGGAATAGATTGTTCAAAGAACTCTTTATCTTTTAATCCCCAACCGACAGACATTTGTTCAGTGCCTACGTAATCGTTTAAATTAAAATAACGATCATATCCAAGTGCAGGATACATTACATCACGATTCCAAAATGTTTTATCGTTTGAATGGAAGACAGCGGAAGAATATCCGTATTTCTTTAACTGTTCGGGTGTGGCAGTATATTCATTTGTTGCATGAGTAAAGAATACAGAACCACGGTCTAACGGATAAAGTGAGTTTTCAACGATAAATTCAGCATCGGAAGTTTTACCTTGTCCTGTTTGATGATAGAAGTTATCGAAGTAAAAACTATCTTTTATAAACTGATTTAAAAATGGAGTAATCTCTTTTCCATTTATTTTTTTATTAATAACAAAACTTTGTGTAGACTCCATTGAAATTAAAATTACATTTTTACCTTTTGCAGCTCCGAATAAGTTTTTATCAACTTGCTTATCTTTTGCGTCAGTATAATTTTTAATTTCGGAGAATCCGTCGCCACTTGCAAATACACGTTCAGCCGAAGATTTAGATTGAAGTGTAATATCGAATAGATGATATGTGTATAAACCTAAATTTTTCACGACAGTTTGACGATCAAATGAGCGTGAGAACATTTGTGGTTTATAAATAACTGAAACAGCAATTTGCAGTGCCAATAGCGCTGTTACACCACTAAAGAAAGTCCGTTTCTCAGAACGAGAAAGTGGCGTTCTGTCACAAAATGATGGGAATTTACGTGAAATAAACATTAAAATAAGTGCATCTGCAAATAAAAGTAATGTCTTGTACGTAAAGAGCTCCTTAATGCTTGTTCCTAAGTCGGCCATATTATTTGTTTGGAATAAAACAGGGAAAGTAACAAAATCGTTATAGAACCCGTAAAACATTGCGTTTCCAAATAAAATAAATGACAGTATAAAACTAATTCCAATAATAAGTCGGTTTCGGTACTTAGATGCAAGTAAAGCTAAACCGAAAAATAAAAGTAATGAAGCTAGTGGATTAATAAAAAGCATAAATTCTTCAAAGAAATTATCAATTTTAATATCAAATGCTAGCTTGTACACAATATATGTTTTAATCCATAATAAAACGACTGCAACGAGTGCAAATCGTAATTTTGGAAACAGATGTTGTAGCATAATATACTCCTCTCTTAAAAGCATGACAGTTCCTGTGAGTTTGTTTGAAAATCGTCTCACTATATATATACGAACAGTCCTTTATTATTATGATTATTATACTATGAGTATCATTATACGAAAATAAAGGAGAGTTGTGGGCTTTTTTTGCAACAATTGAGTAGAAAAAGCGAAGTGGGAGACAATAAAATGGAATTTCTATGTATGATTATTATCATTCGTTAAACATGGAAAGTATCGCGTAATGATACGGAGGTTATGATGCGGAAATTATTATATTTTATAGTATGCATTAGTTTTATGCTTTTTGTTTCACCGAGTGTATCAGTAGCACAATATGATGCACCGCTCATGGAAGATGCTCTTTATTCTGTGTTATTTCCAAAAATGAATGAAGCGATTGAGAAACAATATGGAAAATTAAAACCGTTTGATTGTCCCAAAATTATTAGTCTAAAAAAACTTTATAGCGGTACATATTTATTTCAAGCAGTAATTGAAATAACGAAATATGAATCAGGAATAGGTGGAAAAGTACTTCCGCCGTTTGAGAAGATAAGTATGACATTTAACAATGAAGAAGGAGAATGGACTGTTACAAAAATTTCTATAAAGCGCTTACCAAATGATACGAAATTAAACTGTAAAAAAACAATATAAAAAATTGTTTGACAAATAAAATGGTCCTTTGGTATTGTTAATAGCAACAATTAGATGTTTGAAAATTAAATAGACTTACCTCATCTACTCTCAAAGGTAGAGGCCGCGATAGGAAAGAGTAAGCTATGGGAGATTTAGTGGAATCTGTGATCATAGGTTGAAAGGGACTATTGCCGAAATATAAGAATGACCACGTTATTCATATATTGGGACTGCATTGAATAAATGTAGTACTGTCATAATATTTATTTTATGGAGAGCTATTTGGAGATGTTGATGCGGTTTCTTATTTTGAGAAGATAACAACTTGTTTATTTTTTCAATATATATTTTTCCTAATAAGAAACGCGTGTGAACATTGTTCCGCGCGTTTTTTGTCTATCTAAAAACGTGCTGCAATGAATAGAAGATTGGGGTTATGAGTTTTAGAGGAAATAAGGGAGGAATTCAAATGTATTTACACGGCACAAGCCGAATCAATGGGCAAGGACACTTAGAAATTGGAGGGTGCGATACGACGCAACTAGCAAAACAATACGGAACACCACTTTATGTATACGATGAAGAGTCTATTCGAGGAAAATGTCGTGCGTTTCATCGTGCTTTTAAAGAAAGTGGTTTCTCTTATCAAGTAGCATATGCTAGCAAGGCGTTCTTGTGCATGGAGATGTGCCGAGTAGCTCGTGAAGAAAATATGTCTTTAGACGTTGTCTCTGGAGGAGAATTATATACTGCACTCCAAGCAGGATTTCCGGCGTCGCGCATTCATTTTCACGGAAATAATAAAACAGAAGAAGAAATGATTATGGCTCTTCAGGCAAATATTGGTTGTTTTGTGGTAGATAATTTCTTAGAATTAGAAATTTTACATGATTTAGCAGTGCAACATGGGAAATTTGTGAACATATTAATCCGTGTAACGCCTGGAGTAGAGGCACATACACACGAATATATAACAACAGGTCAAGAGGATTCGAAGTTTGGATTTGGTGTTTCAAATGGTCAAGCGATGCAAGCAATTGAGCTAGCTTTGCAAAAATCAAATTATAATGTGCTAGGAATTCACTCGCACATCGGATCACAAATATTCGAAACGGCTGGTTTTGTTCGAGCAATTGAAGTACTACGTCAATTTTTAGAAGAAGTGAGAGAGCGAACAAACTATGTGGTGAAAGTATTAAATGTCGGCGGAGGTTTCGGTATACGTTATACGGAGTCTGATACACCGTTAACACTTGAAACGTATGTGCACGCTGTAACAAGTACGGTGAGAGAGCAGTTTACATTATGTGAATATCCACTTCCTGAAATATGGATTGAGCCAGGGCGTAGCATTGTAGGGGATGCGGGAACAACAATTTATACAGTCGGAGCGGTGAAAGAGATTCCAGGCATAAGAAAATATGTTTCAGTCGATGGTGGGATGACAGATAATTTAAGGCCGGCTCTATATGGAGCGCGTTATGAGGCGATGTTGGCGAATCGAGGGAATGATGAAAATGAGGAACTTGTTTCGATTGCTGGGAAATGTTGTGAAAGTGGAGATATGCTGATTTGGGATATTAATCTTCCTAAAGTTGCTTCTTCTGATTTACTAGCGATTTCTTGTACAGGGGCATATGGGTACTCGATGGCTAACAATTATAATCGTATTCGTAGACCGGCTGTAGTCTTTGCAAAAGGCGGAACATCACAAATTGTTGTAGAACGTGAAACATATGAAAATATTATTGGGAACGATCGCATACGTATTAAAGAACTTGTTTAAATATGAAAAAAGGAGTTGTTCAGATGGGCAATTCCTTTTTTATAAAATAAAATAATTAAAATATATCGGAAAACTAGGATTGAAAAAAATCAGAATTATGATAAAATACAAATACAAAGCTTATCAAGAGAAGCTGAGGGAACTGGCCCTACGAAGCTCGGCAACCTGCTTATAGAAAGCAAGGTGCTAAATCCAGCAAAATGGAATCCATTTTGAAAGATAAGGTAAAATATATTACCGAACAGTCTTTTCGAAATGGGAAAGATTTTTTTTATGAATAAAAAGGGGGGCTGTTTGCGTGAGCGTACGGGAACATTTTGATGAAGTGTCCGAAAAAATTCAAACGATGCTTGCTGATATGAAATATGGTTCAATTACAATTGTGGTGCAAGATGGAAAAGTGATTCAATTAGAGAAAAGTGAAAAGGTCCGTTTAAAGTAAAAAGCGCTGACTAGAAAAACTAGAGGCGGTTTTAATCTATTTTATAGATTAAAACCGTCTTTTTGCTTTTACAGGGGGAAAAAACATGTTGACGTATGAAACGTGGGAAGAAAATGGTATTTCATTTTCAGAAGAAGATGAAACGAAAGGCGCGCTATCAGTATTAAGTTGGGCTTATAAAGAATATAAAGGTGAAATTGTATATGCATGTAGCTTTGGAGTGGAAGGGATGGTTTTATTGCATCTTATAAACCAAGTAAATCCATCTGCTAAAGTTGTATTTTTAGATACAAATGTTCACTTTCAAGAAACGTACGAATTAATTAAAAAGGTACGAGAGAGATTTCCTTCATTAAATATTATAGAAAAACAGCCAGCACTTACACTTGAAGAACAGGCAAAGCTTCATGGGGAAAAATTATGGGAAAGTAATCCGAATCTCTGTTGTAAAATCAGAAAAATTTTGCCGCTAGAAAAATCATTAGCAGCCGAAAAAGCGTGGATATCAGGCCTTAGAAGGGAACAATCAGAAACGCGTAAGCATACAAAATTTGTGAATCAAGATCATCGTTTTCGGTCTATTAAAATTTGTCCGCTCATTCATTGGACTTGGAAAGAAGTTTGGCGATATGTATACAAACATAGTTTGCCGTATAATCCGCTGCATGATGTTGGCTATCCAAGTATTGGGTGTGAAAAATGTACATTGCCTGTAGGAGATGGTGGCGACTCAAGAGATGGAAGATGGGCTGGGAAAATGAAGACAGAATGCGGACTTCATTTTCAATAAGATAAATCTTGAAATAAAGCTAAGAGGGGATATAAAAAGATGAGTGCAACAAATAAATTAGTAAACCGTATTGATGAAACATATGACATATCGAATATTGTAAAAGAAATTGAGCTAGACAAAATTGCGCTTAGTGATTTAGAACTTCTGGCGATAGGGGGATATAGTCCACTTACAGGATTTTTAGGGAAGAGAGATTATGACTCAGTTGTAGAAACACTGCGCTTAGTAAACGGTAGTGTTTGGAGTATACCGATTGCATTACCAGTAACAGAAGAAGAAGCGGATAGATTGAAAATTGGAGAAGAAGTAAAACTGGTTAAAGATGGAACTGTATATGGTGTTATTCAAATAGAAGATATTTTTGTACCGGATAAAGAAAAAGAAGCGTTACTCGTGTATAAAACGACGGATGAGGCTCATCCAGGTGTGAAAAAATTGTACGATCGACCGAACGTTTACGTTGGAGGAGCTATTATTCTAATACAACGCTCTGAAAATAATCAGTTTGCTTCTTATTATTTAGATCCAATCGAAACAAGAGAAGAATTTAAAAAACGGGGATGGAAAACAGTAGTTGGTTTCCAAACACGCAATCCTGTACATCGTGCACATGAATATATTCAAAAATCTGCACTTGAAATTGTAGATGGTCTCTTTTTAAACCCGCTCGTTGGTGAAACGAAATCAGATGATATTCCAGCTGATGTAAGGATGGAAAGTTATGAAGTATTACTGCAAAATTATTATCCAAAAGATCGCGTTTTTTTAGGGGTATTTCCCGCAGCGATGCGTTATGCAGGACCACGTGAAGCGATATTTCATGCGCTTGTAAGAAAAAATTTCGGCTGTACACATTTTATTGTAGGTCGGGATCACGCTGGAGTGGGAAATTATTACGGAACATATGAAGCGCAGGAAATCTTTACTGACTTTACGGTGGAAGAGTTAGGAATTACGCCGCTATTTTTTGAACATAGTTTTTATTGCGTTAAATGTGAGGCGATGGCTTCGACAAAAACGTGCCCACACGAGAAAGCGGACCATGTTATTTTGTCAGGTACGAAAGTAAGAGAAATGTTACGAAATGGAGAGATTCCACCAAGTGCATTTAGCCGTAAAGAAGTAGTGGAAGTGTTAATTAAGGGTTTGAAGAAAGAAGCAGTAACAGAATAGGGAGAGAACGAGATGGATACAAATATTACTTGGCATACAGCGTCTGTTTCAAAGGAAGAGAGAAGAGTGAAGAATGGTCATCATAGTTTTGTAATTTGGTTTACAGGCTTATCAGCTTCGGGTAAATCAACAGTAGCAAATGCGGTGGCTCGGAAACTATTTGAAAACAATATCGGAAACTATGTATTAGATGGGGATAACATTCGTCACGGTTTAAATAAGGATTTAGGTTTTTCTGAAAGTGAACGTATGGAAAATATAAGGCGTATTGGTGAAGTGGCGAAGTTGTTTGTAGATGAAGGAACAGTTGTCCTTACAGCGTTTATTTCACCATATCGAATAGATCGTAAACAAGTTAGAGACCTTTTGGCAGCAAATGAATTTATTGAAGTCTTTGTGAAGTGTCCGATTGAAGAATGTGAGAAACGTGATCCGAAAGGACTTTATAAAAAAGCGAGACAAGGTGATATTAAGCAGTTTACGGGCATTGATTCACCGTATGAGGAACCAGAACGAGAAGAATTAATTGTAGAAACGCACAAGTATTCTATTGAAGAATGTGCAGAACAAATTGTGAAGTACTTACAAGAGCGTAGTTTCATATAGGGGGGATAAAAGATGAGTTATGAAAAAGTGTGGGCTAATACTGAAAAATTAAATCAAACAGAGAAAAAGAAATTAGAGAAAGACGGATTAGAAATCTTTAATGATATTCCTTACTATGCGGAGAATGGATTTGAATCTATTCCGAAAGAAGAGTGGGACGCCTTTAAATGGGCGGGATTGTATTTGCAACGACCGAAAGAAGCGGGCTATTTTATGATGCGTGTCAATATTCCTTCTGGGATTATTACAAATGCGCAGGCAGAGGTGCTAGCTTCCATCGCTGAAGATTATGGGCGTGATGTGTTAGATATTACGACAAGACAGGCGATTCAGTTTCATTGGTTAGAAATTGGGCAAATTCCGGATATTTTTAAAAGGTTAGCGAGAGTTGGTTTATCTTCAGCGGGGGCATGCGGTGATATTACGCGTAATATTACAGGTAATCCACTTGCTGGAATTGATGCGAATGAACTATTTGATACAACATCGATTGTTAAAGGAATATACGAGTACTTCCAACATAATGAAGAGTTTTCTAATCTACCACGTAAATTTAAAATGTCTATTAGTTCTAACATTTATAATTCAGCAAATGCAGAGATTAACTGTGTGGCATTTACACCTGCTACGAAAGAAATAGATGGTGAGAAAAAAGTTGGTTTTCACATAAAAGTAGGCGGAGGCTTATCAGCTCGTCCGTACTTAGCGGAAGAATTAGATGTATTCGTTTTACCAGAAGAAGTGAAGGCAGTATCGATTGCAATTGCTACTATATTCCGTGATTTTGGATATCGTGAAAAACGCCACTTAGCACGCTTGAAATTTCTTGTCGCTGACTGGGGCGCTGAGAAATTTAAAGAGAAATTAGTAGAATACACAGGCTTATTGCAAAGTAAAGGGGAAAGTGCTCTCAAAGGCTGGAATGCAGGATACTTTTATGGTGTTCAAGATCAAAAACAAGAAGGATTAAAGTATGTCGGCTTTAATGTACCAGTAGGACGTTTACATGCAGAGGAAATGTTTGAGATTGCTAGAATTGCAAAGCAATATGGAAACGGGCAAATTCGTACTTGCAACTCACAAAACTTCATTATTCCGAATGTTCCGCCAGAAAATGTTGCAGGATTATTAAGTGAACCTTTGTTTGAAGCAATTTCTGCAAATCCGAAATCATTTATTGGTCATGCGGTTTCATGTACTGGTATTGAGTATTGCAATCTTGCGTTAGTAGAAACGAAAGAAAGATTACGCAAAATCGCAGAGTACTTAGATACACAAATTGCACTCGATGTTCCAGTTCGAATTCATATGGTAGGATGCCCGAATTCCTGTGGTCAACGTCAAATTGCTGATATTGGTTTGCAAGGGATAAAACTGAAAACGAAGGAAAAGGGAATCGTTGAGGCGTTTGAAATATATGTGGGCGGAACGCTATTAGACGGAGGAGCATATAACGAAAAATTAAAAGGGAAAATAGATGGAGAAGATTTGCCGGATGTTCTCGTGTCCTTTTTAAGTTATTTCCAAAAGAATAAATTACTAGCCGAAACGTTTTATGATTTCGTAGGGCGTGTTGGAGTGGAAGAATTACAAATTGTACTAAATCGTGTATTAGAAGAAGTAATAGCGTCTTAGGAGGGACAATATGGATTTATATCGATTTGAAGCTGTAATAGCGAATAGTGTTGTTCCAATAGTCGTTGTTGCTCAAAGTGAAGAACAAGCATTTAAGCTTGCCGAGATAGAACTTGAAAAATACTTTTTACCGCTACCAGAAGTGAAGGAGATTTCTTTGTTTGAAAAAAAGAAGATTCGAAAAGGGGCAGCATTTGTTATTCATGAGTAAGGAGAAGTGTAATACGAAATAATAGTAACTTCCATTCGTGATGAAGAGTGGAAGTTTCATTTTATAGTAGAAATGAGGAGAGATGATGGGGAAGGTTTATATCGTTGGGGCGGGTCCTGGTGATCCGGATTTAATTACTGTTAAAGGGTTGAGATGCATCGAGAAGGCTGATGTTATTTTGTACGATCGTCTCGTAAATAAAGAATTGCTTTCTTATGCAAAGCCTGAAGCAGATTTAATTTATTGCGGGAAACTCCCAAATTATCACACGATGAAGCAAGAGACAATTAACACATTTCTTATTAAATATGCGAAAAAAGGAAAAGTTGTAACGAGGCTTAAGGGCGGAGATCCATTTGTATTTGGAAGAGGTGGAGAAGAAGCTGAAGCGTTAGCAAAGCAAAGTATCCCATTTGAAATTATTCCTGGTATTTCAGCAGGTATAGCTGCTCCTGCTTACGCTGGAATTCCAGTAACGCACCGCGATGCAAGTGCAAGTTTTGCTGTTGTGACAGGGCACCGGAAAGAAGGGGCTGAAGAGGAAGTGAAGTGGGAAAGTTTAGCGAAAGGTGTAGATACATTAGCGGTCTATATGGGGGTTAGTAATTTACCTTACATATGTGAACAACTAATAAAACATGGAAAAGATCAAAGCACACCTGCCGCTATTATTGAGTGGGGAACGACATCTATGCAGCGTACTGTTACAGCGACATTAGGAACAATTGTAGATGTTGCTAAAAAAGAACAAATTCAAAATCCGAGTATGATTGTTATTGGAGAAGTTGTCCGTTTTAGAGAAAAGATACATTGGTTTGAGAAACAAGCGGAAAATGCATATCCAGTAAGCGGAGTATTGTAAAATGAAGGCTGTATTATATATATGTCATGGGAGCCGTTTGAAAGCAGCAAAAGAAGAAGCCGTTGTATTTATTACGTCATGTATGAACCGTGTAGAGGCAAATATTCAAGAAATTTGTTTTTTAGAGCTAGCGAGTCCTTCTATTGAAGAAGGATTTCGTACATGTGTGAAGCGTGGTGCTACAGAGATTGTCGCTATTCCTGTTTTTTTATTAGCGGCAGGACATGTAAAGAAAGATATTCCGCTTGAATTACGAAAGTTAAACGAGGAATATCCGGATATCAAAATAGTGTATGGTAATCCATTTGGTGTATCAGAAGTGCTTGTAAAAGCGGTATATAACGGAAGTGGCATTCAAGACTATGAAGAAGAAGTAACACTTTTGCTTGTTGCAAGAGGGAGTAGTGATCCGGAAACTTTACAAGACATAAATTGGATTTCTTCTTTATTTCAAAAAGAAGAGAACATTAAAGAGGTGGAAGTTTGTTATTTAGCAGCTGCAGAGCCGAAGTTTGATGAGAAGTTGAAAGAAATTGTAGAACAAAAAGAACGGAACATTGTTGTGTTACCTTACTTATTATTTACAGGCTTACTCATGAAACATGTTGAGAAAGAAGTGCGTCAATATGAGTCGGAAGAGATAAAAATAAGTCCATATTTAGGAAAGAATGTAGCGTTTCGAGAGATGTTAATTCAGAAAACAGAGGAAATATTGAAGGGAGATCAATATGTATCCACTTACAGTGCGAGTTGATAAGAAACGTGTTGTTGTCATTGGTGGAGGGAAAGTAGCAGGGTTTAAAATTATTCCTTTACTAAAACAAGGTGCGGATATTGTTGTGGTAAGTACAGAATTAGATGCAAATTTAGTGAAACTTGTAGAAGAAAAGCAAATTCGTTGGTATCAAAGAGAGTATGAGAAAAGTGATATTAAAGATGCTTTTTTAGTAGTTGCAGCGACTAGCAATTCGGTACTAAATGAACAAATTGCTGAAGATGCCTCGGTAAATCAATTGGTAAATGTTATTACGAATCCGGAAAGTGGAAATGTTCATTTTCCGGCGGCAATTCATCGTGGACTACTTAATGTAGCTGTTTCTACTGGAGGGGCAAGTCCGAAACTTGCAAAAAAAATTCGTGATGATATCGCAAATAAATATGATGAGAAGTATGAATCGTATCTTGATTTTTTATATGAAGTTAGAATAAAAGTGAAAGAATTACAAGTAGAGAAAAGGCAAAAAAATATATTGTTGCAAGAAGTATTAAAGTCGATATATGTTCAAGATGAACAAAAAAGAGAGCTTTTTTTACAAGAATTTGAGAGGGGAATTTATATAGGATAGTGAGTGAATTGTGCTTTACAAATATAAAAATATAATTTATAATCACAAGTAACTTCAAAAGATGAAATCGATGAGCAAGAAGAGTACGTATATTTGATGCGTTCAGAGAGCTGGGGTAAGGTGTGAGCCCGGTACGATAAAATATACAGAATGGGCTTGCGAGAGGTATGCTGAACATTGCAGTAGGCAACCCGGGTTCCGCCGTTAAAAGGATAGGGTATCGGAATTTTCCTGTACCTGAACAAGTGGGATTTATTGATCCAATTGAGGTGGTACCACGGTATTCTATTACATATATCGTCCTCTACATGCATATTTGCGTGTAGGGGACTTTTTTATTTTCTAAAGGAGGTGTGCGAGTATGAAATGAAAGTGTATAATTGATAAAAGTTATAATATTCAGAAAAGGAGAAATTATAATGAAAGAAACACAGCAATGGACGTCGAAAATAGGCTTTGTACTCGCAGCAGCGGGAGCCGCAGTAGGTCTTGGGGCAATATGGAAGTTTCCATATGTTGCAGGTAATGGCGGGGGAGGCGCATTCTTTCTTGTATTCTTACTATTAACTATATTTATTGGTATGCCTCTTCTTGTAGCTGAATTTGTTATTGGCCGTAGTACTCAAAAAGAGGCAGTTACAGCTTATAAAGTATTAGTACCAAATAGCAAGTTATATTCTTGGATTGGTCGTATGGGGGTTGTTACTTGTTTTAGCGTACTATCTTTTTATAGTGTTGTAGGTGGATGGATTTTACTTTATTTATACTATAGTGTCACAGGTAGTTTCTGGAACGGAGTAGTCGATTATGGGCAATTGTTTGCTGAAACAATTGCAAATCCAGTAAGTGCGATTGGGGCGCAATTCATCTTTATGCTTTGTACCATTTTTGTTGTTAGTAAAGGTGTGGAAAAAGGCATAGAAAAGGCAAGTAAGTACATGATGCCGCTATTATTCATTTTATTTATTGCTATCATTATTCGTGCGTTAACACTTGATGGTGCTATGGCTGGGGTAGAGTTCTTCTTAAAACCAGATTTTTCAAAGCTTACAGCAGATACGATTTTATATGCGATGGGACAATCTTTCTTCTCACTAACGGTAGGTGCCTCGGTAATGGTAACGTATAGTTCGTATTTAAAGAAAGAAGAGCATTTAGCTAAATCAGCAACATCTATTGTAAGTTTAACTGTATTTGTTACAGTACTTGCAGGATTAGCGATTTTTCCAGCGATTTTCGCATTAGGAGTTAAACCGACAGAAGGACCAGGGCTACTGTTTATCGTTCTTCCTGCTGTCTTTGCGAAAATTCCATTTGGACAATTTTTCTTCATTATGTTTTTAGTTTTATTCTTCTTTGCGACTTTAACATCTGCGATTTCAATGCTTGAAATTGTAGTAGCATCTGTTGCGAAAGATAATGAGAAGAAGCGTCCGTCAGCTTCGTTATTAATTGGTATTCTTATTTTTGCAGTTGGAATTCCATCAGCGTTATCGTTTGGAATTATGAGTGATGTGAAAATATTTGGTAAGACATTCTTTGATTTCGTCGATTTTTCGGTAAGTAATGTGTTACTGCCGTTAGGGGTACTAGCCATTTCGCTATTCGTACCAAATAAAATGAGTAAAGAGTTATTAATGAAAGAATTAGAAGTTACGGAAACGAAAGGGAAAACATTATTTAACATTTGGTTCTTCTTACTTCGTTATGTTATTCCGGTAACTGTAATTATCGTATTTTTAAATGCGGTAGGCGTATTTAAAATGTTTGCATAATAAAAAGACGGAGATTTCTCCGTCTTTTTATTATGTTGTAGAAGTATTTAATAAGCGATTATATGCTTTATAAGCTGTGACAACTGCGATAAATGATCCAATTAAAAATAACGCTGAGCCGCCGAATGTAAATAACCGACCGATGTATGTTTCTCTAGCTTCTTCTATTTCTTCTTGTAATTGTGTATTCATATTTACCACCCCGCAAAATATAGGCATTTAGTTGTAGTTTATGTGGAATGCCTATATTGTGTGAAGTGTAAACAAAAAATCTCGGTATGCACCGAGATTTTTTATAATCCGATATAAGGAGACGGATCAACTGCGTTTGTCTTACCAACATTCCATTCCCCGATATGAAGTTCGAAGTGTAAATGTTGTCCGTAAGATTGACCGGTATTTCCCATAAAGCCAAGTTGATCGCCTTGTTTTACAGTTTGTCCATTTGATACAGAGCGGCTATTCATATGTGCATACACTGTCGTATATGTTTTTCCGTTAACACGGTGAGATAAGTAAACAACGTTTCCGTAACTAGAGGATAATTCTGAACGGATAACAACGCCATCTGCAGCGGCAATAATTGGAACTGTTCCCGAAGCTGCGATATCGATTCCTTTATGGTTATCTAAAGAACGTGCGCCGAATCCAGAAGTTTTTGATCCAGCGGCTGGCTTAATAAATCCACCTTTGTTCGTATCTTGCGGTGTTGGTGCGGATTGTGTGCTTTCTTTAGCAGAGGCGGCGGCTTGTTTTTTTGCTTCCTCAGCCTTGCGTGCCTCTTCAGCTTTCCGAGCTTCTTCTGCACGTTTTTCTTCTTCAATTGCTTTTTGAACAGCTTGACGCTGGTTTTCTAAAATACCTTGTGACTCTTCTAATCCTTCAATCTCGGAATCTACTTTTGATACTTTCGTATGTAGATCTTTAATAAGAGTTTGTTGCTGTTGTTGATTACTTTGTAACTCTTGTTGTTTTTGTTCTAATTTTTGTTCAGATTCTTTCAGTTGTTGCTCTTTTTTCTCAACAGCCTCTTTTTCTGTCGTCACAGCATTTTGATCACTTGTTTGCTTTTTCACAATATCGGTATCATTATTTAAAATTAAACTTACAGAGTACATATTATCAACAAGATCGGCAATATTTGCAGAACTTGTTATTACTTCTGTAATGATACTCGTACGAGGCTTTTCTTGCATAGATTGTAGTCGTTGTTTAATAACTTCCTGCCGTGTATCTATGTTCGTTTGTAATTGCTCTATATGTTTCTTCTTTTCAGTAATAACTTGCTGTGTGTTGCTAATTTCTTTTTTTGTATCGTTTAATTCAGCTTCGTTTTTATTAATAGAAGTAGTTAATTCGTCGATTTTCTTTTGTAATTCCTGGATTTCTTTTTCTATTTGTTCTTTCTCAGCTGATTTATTTTGTAAGTCAGTTTGTTTGCCTTCTAATTCAGATTGAATATTAGATAATTTATTTTCATTCGTTTCAGCGTATACGGGTGACAGTGACGGGGAAACGAAAATCGTTCCAGCTGCTAAAACACTAAACGCTGCAAATTTCTTTTTCATTGTTGTCTTGCTCCTTTCCCTATGAATGTATATATCATAAGAAGAAGAAGGGTGTCTATTGTTGTAATCATAATGTAAAGAAAACTTTATAAATTTGCTAAGTTTTGTCGGAATTTAGTATCTTTTCGTAGTGTTTGTCATAAAGTGAAATTTTTGCATGCATACAAAAATGCACCATTTTCTATTTTTTTTTTTTTTTTTA
>NZ_JBALMG010000064.1:38583-50534 GCF_036963225.1 Bacillus sp. JJ783
CCTATAAATCACTAGTGAGGAATCGATCTCATGTGAGGTTTTCTGACATGAGGTTTGTTTTTGTCAAGAAAATTATTTGCGTTCGGGCAAACTTATTTTGTTGTCAGATTTTAATTTTTGATTTATGATTTTTAACAGGGACAAAATGTAGTGAATTGTCGAATAATATGTAATACTCTTAATTTCATGTTTTATAGAGATAGAATGAGAGATAGAGTGACACATCGAAGAGGGGGTTACAACAAGTATGAAAAGAATAGGACTTGCATGGCAAATATTAATTGGTCTTGCACTAGGTATTGCAGTTGGTGCGATTTTCTTTGATAATCCAGCAGTTGCGAAGTACTTACAACCAATTGGCGATATTTTCATCCGATTAATTAAAATGATCGTTGTGCCGATTGTTGTAGCGAGTATTGTTGTTGGGGTTGCTGGTGTTGGCGATGTTAAGAAGTTAGGTCGACTAGGCGGAAAAACAATTCTTTACTTTGAAATTATTACAACAATTGCAATTGTTGTTGGTCTATTAATAGCGAACATTTTCCAACCTGGAAAAGGCGTTGATATGGAAAAATTAACAAAAACGGATATTTCTAAATATGCAGAAACAACAGAGCAAGTACAAAGTCATTCGTTTGCGGATACATTTGTAAATATTGTTCCGACGAACATTATGAAATCATTAGCTGAAGGTGATATGCTTGCTATTATCTTCTTCTCAGTATTATTTGGTTTAGGTGTAGCAGCAATTGGTGAGCGTGGTAAACCAGTCCTACAATTTTTCCAAGGTGTAGCAGACGCCATGTTTTACGTTACGAACCAAGTTATGAAATTTGCACCATTTGGTGTATTCGCATTAATTGGTGTTACAGTTTCTACATTTGGTCTTTCTTCATTAATTCCATTAGGAAAATTACTCATTGTAGTATACGGAGCAATGATCTTCTTCGTTGTAGTTGTATTAGGACTTACAGCGAAAATATTTGGAATTAACATTTTCCAATTCTTTAAGATTTTAAAAGACGAGCTGATCTTAGCGTACTCTACAGCAAGTTCAGAAACAGTTTTACCGAAAATCATGGAGAAAATGGAGAAATTTGGTTGCCCGAAAGCAATTACATCTTTCGTTATTCCGACAGGTTATTCATTTAACTTAGATGGATCAACTTTATATCAAGCAATTGCAGCAATTTTCTTAGCGCAAATGTACGGTATTGATTTATCCATTACGGAACAAATTACATTATTACTTGTATTAATGGTTACATCAAAAGGTATCGCGGGTGTACCGGGCGTATCATTCGTTGTATTATTAGCGACACTTGGTACAGTAGGTATTCCAGCTGAAGGTTTAGCGTTTATTGCAGGTATTGACCGTATTCTAGATATGGCTCGTACAGCAGTTAACGTTGTAGGTAACTCTTTAGCGGCTGTAGTTATGTCTAAGTGGGAAGGTCAATATGACGCTGAAAAAGGACAAGCCTATTTAAAAGAGATATCTGAAAAGGGTCAAGCGGCTTAATTAGGATTTGAAAAGCTCTCACATATTATGTGAGAGCTTTTCTGTATGTAGAAGAGGAGAGAAAGTTATGAAACGTAAGTACGGTGATGGTTCTACGTGGAAGCGATTAATAGAGAAGACATACACAGTAAAACAAGTTGAAGCAGGTATGTTAGGAATATTGGATATAAAAAAGGTGAGAGAGCCTAGTTATAAAGAATACAATAGTAAAGAGCTTTGCATTGCAGGTGATGGGTATACATGGATGCAATATTTTATAAACGGCAAAAACTTTGCAATTACAGCTATGTTAGACAATCAAAAACAATTAGTGCAATATTATATCGATGTGACGAAAGAATTTAAAATAGACGATCGTGGTTTACCTTATTTTGATGATTTATATTTAGATGTAGTATTGTTACCGAACGGTGAGGTCTATGTACTGGATGAAGACGAGTTAGAGGAAGCTTACAAAATTGGTGAAGTTACAAAGGAAGAATATGAGTTAGCATGGAATACAACAAAATGGATTATCGCGACGATAAAAAATAGAAAATTTTATTGGATCTCAATATTGGATAAAGAAATTAAAAAGTTGAAATGATTGGTTTATTCACCTTTTTGTATAATTACCAAAAAAATCTATACAAAAAATAATTGACTTTTGTTTTGTAAGCGAGTAAAGTTAGGAAAGAAATTATTATTTAAAAATAAATATGAAACCTTCTTATAAAGAGAGGCGGAGGGACTGGCCCTACGATGCCTCGGCAGCGGACTCGATTTCAGAGTGCTGTGCCAAATCCAGCAAGCATGTGCTTGAAAGATGAGAAGAGTGTTTCTTATAGATGTATAAGACCTCTTCTCGTTGGAAGAGGTCTTTTGTTGTTCATTAGAAAAGGTTGAAAACTAGGGAGAGATGATACTTTGAAAGAAACGAGAGGAAATGGTTTAGCGTTATTACCACTTGGAATATTTTTGGCGCTATTTATTGGTTCTGGAATTATTACAGGTGATTTCTATAAATTACCGATACTTGTAGCGATTTCAATTGCAGTAGGAATCGCATTAGCGATGAATCGTAAAGAAAGTTTTAATGTGAAAGTAGAACGATTTGCTAAAGGTGCAGGAAACCCTGATATTATGATCATGGTTTTGATTTTTGTACTTGCAGGGGCGTTTTCTGAAACAGCAAAAGGAATGGGCGGAGTGGATTCAACTGTTAATTTAGCGTTATCTATTTTACCACAAGGATTTATCGTTGCTGGAATTTTTGTTATAGGGGCATTTATTTCATTAGCGATGGGAACCTCAATGGGAACTATTGCTGCATTAGCGCCAATTGCTGTAGGTATTAGTGGGCAAACTGATATTTCAATTGCACTAACGATGGCTACTGTTGTGGGCGGAGCGATGTTTGGTGATAATTTATCATTTATTTCTGATACAACAATTGCAGCTGTAAGGTCGCAAGGAACAGAAATGAAAGATAAGTTTAAAACGAACTTTTTAATTGTATTGCCAGCTGCAATCATTACAATTGTACTATTAGTAATGGTTACTTTAGGAAGTGATACAGAAATTAAAGCTCAAACATTTGATTGGGTGAAGATATTACCATATGCAGGTGTACTTGTTACAGCATTACTTGGCTGGAATGTACTCATTGTATTAACTGGTGGAACTGTACTATCTGGTGTTATCGGTCTTATAGATGGAAGTTATACGTTAGAGAGTTTCTTTAAAAGTGTAACGACTGGAATGGGCAGTATGATGGAATTAGTATTACTTGCCATTTTAATCGGTGGTATGGTTGAGCTTATTCAGTATAATGGTGGTATTCAATATTTAATGAATCTTTTAACACGTAATATTCGTTCGAAAAAAGGAGCAGAGTTCGGCATTGCTGGTTTAGTGAGTATGACGAATATCTGTACAGCAAATAATACAATCTCTATCATTTTTACAGGTTCGCTTGCGAAGAACATTGCGGATCAATATGAAATTGATCCACGTAAATCAGCTAGTGTACTAGATCTTTTCTCTTGCTGTATACAAGGATTAATCCCATATGGTGCTCAAATGCTAACAGCAGCAGGATTTGCAGCGTTATCTCCAATTGAATTGTTACCGTATGCATTCTATCCAATTTTAGTTGGCGTATGTGGAATCATTTCTATATTAATTGGTTTCCCGAGGTTTTCTAAAGTGGCGGAAAAGAAAGAGTATCATAAAACAGCATAATTAAATATGAATTTTATTCGTAGCAACAAAAAGCCGTACAGAGAATATTCTCTGTACGGCTTTTTATGTGCGATAAAAGAGTGAGTTATCCTATCTTTCCTTATATTTTTACAAAAGGCTGAATGGAACTCAGTCTTAAGTCTGAGTTAAAAACGGTTCTTAAGCTCGTTATGAAAAAATGAAAAAATAGTTAAGATAAGAGTATCAAATCGAAGGGAGGCAAGCACAAGATGAAACAATTTCTAGCGTTTATCGCGGCCGGTATTTTGGCTTTAATTGCTCTTGGTAGTCTTGCTGGTATTGTAGGATTCGCAATCGGAGCAGGAGTTGTGTACTGGAGCTATAAATCATTTGTGCGAGCTAAATCATTTTTTGGAAAGTTAGCTTGGGGTATTGTTGGTTTAATCGGTTTGTCCATTGCACTTTCTCATTCCCCAGCATTAATCGGTATCGCAGCATTAGTAGTTTTATACTACGGATACCGTGAGTGGAAAAAAGAAAAAAATGTAGTTGTTGATTCTGCTCCAGAAAGTTCTAAACCATATAGCAACTTTGAAGATGAGTGGAACAAGTTAATGAAAAACTAATATAAAATAAATCAAATCAAATTATAAAGTAGAAGAGAGGAAGATTATAATGAAACAATCTTTATTCGGACGTGTACGCGATGCAATTTTAGCTGATTTTCATAATGTGTTAGATGAGAAAGAAAGAAAAAATCCAATTGCTATGTTAAACCAATATTTACGTGATAGTGAGCGTGAAATAACAAAAATTGAGAAGTTAATTCAGCGTCATAAAACATTAAAATCTAACTTCGCTCGTGAGCTTGAGCAAGCACGTTATTTTGTTAATAAAAGATCAAAGCAAGCTATCATCGCACAAGAAGCAGGCGAATTACAATTGCATGAACGTGCATTAGAAGAAGTAGCGTATTATGAAGGGCAAGTAACTCGCTTAGAAGAAATGTATGCTGGTGTTGTAGAGCAAATTGATGAGTTAGAGCGTCGTCTTTCAGAAATGAAAAATAAATTAAAAGAAATGAACGCAAAGCGTATGGAATTAATGGCACGTGAAAATATGGCGCATGCAAACCGCCGTATGAATACTGCTATTCATAAAATGGATGAAAATAATCCGTTCTTACGATTCGAAGAAATTGAAGATCACATTCGTGACATAGAGCTTCGTATAAATGAAGAGCATGAGCGTGATACATTTGATATGAAAATTGCAAAACTAGAGCGTGAAATGAAAGAGAAAAATGAAGTATCGTTAACGAAAGAAGTAACAAAATAATTGTAGTATATAATAAAACAGGCTTATGATATAGTGATAGGAGAAAAGGTGTTGGAAAGCAATGCCTTTTCTTCTATGTATATGTGACAAAGAGGGGGGGAGCTGAAATGAAGAAGCACTTTTCAAAAACACAATTTATGGGGATGCTCCTCATCATATTTGGATTCGGTCTTTTTCTTGATATGATACTTGGACATTTTGAACCAGGTGGTCTAATATTTGCATTTATTATGATTATGTTTGGAAGACATTATCGAAAGAAGAATCGTTATGTAAGAGGGAATGTATTTTTATTTGTCGGTGGTATTGTATTCTTATTCTTCTTATTTTCATCAGCAGCATTCGTACTTGTTGTGTTTGCTTGTTTAGCTTTAATTGGTTATCAACTTATTCAACAAGGACATCAGCAAAAAGCAATGAAAGTTGAAATTAAAGAAAAGGGATATATAGATGAAGAAAAACAAATATATCGTACAGAACCGTATATGAAAAATATGTTTGTAGGTAATGTACGAATGATGGATCATATTTATGAAATAGAGGATATTAACGTCCAATATGGTGCTTGTGACGTCGAGATTGATTTAACAACTGCTATGATTCCAGAGGGGGAAACGGTTATTGTTATTCGGGGCGTCATTGGTAATATTCGTTTATATGTACCATATGATATTGAATTGTCTTTAAATCATTCTGTTATTGTTGGGCGAGTGCTCCTGCCAGGACATGAAGAAACTGGATTTAACCGTAATGTTACGTTTAGAACAGAACAGTATAAAGAAGCCCCTCGTCGTATTAAAATTATTTCTTCGCTTGTCGTAGGCGATACGGAAGTGAGGAAAGTATAATGAAAAAACAAAGGAATATTTCGTGGATGTATATTCGTTATTCTATGTTGTCCTCTGTGAGTATCGCACTTATTTGTACAATTGTATATGTATGGAAAAGCGAGCAACAAGTTTATGATTTACTATGGAAAGAATCCATTGCTTCTGTTCCAATTGGCTTGTTTATTATAAGTACGAGTCTTCTTATCGGAGGAATTGTAGGATATGCAATCGGTTATTATATAGAGCAGCGTATACAAGGATTAAATACTTTTCTATTTGAAGTAGAGCGAGGGAATTTTCCGAGTGATGTTTCATTTACTGCGGATGATGAATTTCATGAAGTGGAACGAAAAGTAATTGGTCTTGCTCGTCGCTTAGAGGAGCAAGCTGGGCTATTTCAAAAAGTAACGAATGAACGAGCCCATTGGAATGAAGAGATGAGACAAGAAGCGATTTCTCAGGAAAGGCATCGATTAGCGAGAGAGCTGCATGATTCTGTAAGTCAGCAGCTTTTTGCAATGTCGATGATGATGTCAGCCATTAATGAACAAGTAGCTGAAATTCCAGACACGACGCAAAAACAGTTGCAGCTTGTTGAAAATATGGTTGTAAATGCACAATCAGAAATGAGAGCATTGCTCCTTCATCTACGCCCAGTGCAGTTAGAAGGTAAGAAACTAACAGAGGGTATAGAAGAATTATTAACAGAACTGTCTAGAAAGCAACATATGAAAATTGAATGGTTAATTGAACCGATTCAATTGAAAAAAGGTGTAGAGGATCATTTATTCCGTATTGTACAAGAGGCGCTGTCTAATACTTTACGGCATGCGAAGGCAAAGAAAACCGAAGTACGCCTTCGTAAAATTGATCAATATGCGATTTTGAAAATTATTGATGATGGTGTTGGGTTTAAAGTTGGTGTTAATAAGGCTGGTTCATACGGTTTAAGGTCAATGCAAGAGCGAGTTCATGAAATTGGTGGTACATTAAAAGTTCTTAGTTTTCCGAATAAAGGTACGCAAATAGAAGTGAAAGTACCGATTATGATTGAGAGAGGGGGAGAATCATGATAAAAGTATTATTAGTTGATGATCATGAAATGGTTCGAATGGGTGTATCAGCATATTTATCAACGCAGCCAGATATTGAAGTAGTTGGAGAAGCTGAAAATGGAAGAAAAGGTTCAGAGTTAGCTTTGCAATTAAGACCGGATATTATTTTAATGGACCTTGTTATGGATGAGATGGATGGGGTTGAAGCGACACGTGCTATTATTCAAGAATGGCCAGAAGCGAAAATTGTAGTTGTCACGAGCTTTTTAGATGATGAAAAGTTATATCCTGTTATTGAGGCGGGGGCGACAAGTTATTTATTAAAAACATCAAGAGCGAGTGATATTGCAGATGCTGTACGAGCTACTTATGATGGGGAAACGGTATTAGAGCCGAAAGTTACTGGCAAAATGATGTCTCGTATGCGTCAGAAGAAAGAACAACCTTTGCATGAGGAGTTAACAGAAAGAGAGTCTGAAATTTTGTTATTAATTGCAGAGGGGAAAAGTAATCAAGAGATTGCAGATGAGTTGTTTATTGCCCTTAAAACAGTAAAGACACATGTGAGTAATATATTAAATAAGCTAAATGTAAGTGACCGGACACAGGCGGTTATTTATGCGTTTAGACACCAATTGACGAAATAAGAAGGAAGCTTTGGCTATATATGGTCAAAGCTTTTTGTTGACGGTTAATTATGTAAGCGTTATCATTAAGGTGTTAACAGTACATACAAAGGGGAGAGAGTGTATGTTAGTTCAAACGATATTTGGAATGGATGAAACGAAAAAATTAGGTAACTATGTGAATGCGTTGCAAGCACTTTGTGAACAATATGATATTGAAACAGATCGTATTGCAATTATTGAGGCGGCAGAAGAATATTATTTATTTCTAGTAAAACAAGAAGATTGCTATGATGTTGTAAAAGTAGAAACAGTGGATACGAATATTGATTACTATACGAAAGCTTATAAAGTAAGTAGCTTTAATCATACTTCTTATCAAATGTAAAAAACTCCCGAAATGGGAGTTTTTTTATGATACTTTCGATTCAGGTGAATGATCCGTTAATGGTACTGCTTTGGCACCACTTAATTTTGCGATAGCAAAACCGATAATAGCCCCAATTAATGCTGGTACTAACCAGCCAATTCCTTCATTATATAATGGAATAAACTCGAAATAAGATGTGATAGATGAAACAGGAATATTCCCTTGTTTTAAACCATCAAATACGCTCACAACTGCAGATCCAATTAACGCACCTACATAAACAGAACGATATCCACCGAAATATTTATGAAGTAATGATAGTAATACGAGTACAATCGCAATTGGATATACAACAAGTAAAATAGGAACAGAGATTGCGATAATTTTTGTTAAACCTAAGTTGGCAACTAATAATCCTAACGAGCAAATGACACTTGCTAACGTTGTATATGAAAATTTCGTTAATAATGTTGAGAAGTATTGACTGCATGCAGATACAAGTCCAATACATGTTGTTAAGCAAGCGAGTGTAACGATAAGAGATAATAGAATTAAACCATATGGACCGAGTAATTGTTGTACGATAACGGTAAGTAGCTGTCCGCCATTTGTTGCGTATCCGAGAGAGACACTAGTTGTACCGAGCCAGCCAAGTGCACCATATACAAGTACGAGACCGGTAGCGGCAATAAGTCCTGCTTTTGCTGTTGCGATGGCAATGGATTTACGGTCATTCACACCTTTTGAGCGAATTGCATTTACAACGATAATTCCAAATGCAAGTGCTGAAATGGTATCCATTGTTAAGTATCCTTCCATAAAACCTTTGAAAATTGGAGAAATTTGATACTCTTGCATTGCTGGTCCGGATTGCCCGAGGGGTGTAAATACACCCTTAACGAATAATAAGAAAATAGAGAGTAATAAAATAGGTGTTAATACGCTTCCGATACGATCGACGAGTTTAGAAGGATTTAAACTAAGCCAAAATACGATAGCAAAGAAGATGACTGTGTATAAAAATAGCGCTAGGCTGCTAGAGCGAATAGTTTCTGGTAAGAAAGAACTAACTCCCATTTCATAAGCGACATTAGCAACACGTGGGATGCCCATAGATGGACCGATTGCAATGTATACAACTACTGTAAAGAATATTCCGAATGATGGGTGAACATGACTTGCAAGTTGTTGCATTCCATTTCCTGATAGAGAAATGGCGATAACAGTAAGTAGCGGTAAGCCGACTCCTGTTAGTAAAAAACCAATCATTGCTGGCCAAAAGTTTTCACCAGCATTTTGTCCAAGCATTGGAGGGAAAATTAAATTACCTGCTCCAAAAAATAAAGAAAATAGCATAAGACCTGTGAAAAAAATATGTTTTTTTGATACAGTGTTCATTGTTTTTGCCTCCTTTTTTGTAAATTCATTGTAAGAACACAAAAAACTCGTCCCTTAAGAAAGGGACGAGTTATATTTACCCGCGATACCACCCTAATTTATACATGTAGAAATATATTTATATGTATACGGCTTACAACGTACAACATGATACGTGTTCCTTGTAACGGAGGACGACCGGTAAGAACTTACTTCAGCATTCGGTTCTACTTCTCGGAGATGATTTTCGGTTACGAACTGAGCATTGGCTTTCAGCAAAATACCAACTCTCTGGGGAACAGCCCTGTAACGTACTCGTTCTCGTCAATGAATTTTTATTTAAGTATTCTGACAATATTTTCACATGTTTTTTTTAGAAAGTCAACATATTTTTTGGGAAATACACTTTCCTGTAGAAATATAGCTGAGAATATAAGGGTTAATGCTGTTTGTAAAAATGCTGTAAAACATTATAGAGAATTGTAAAGTTTATGGAGAAAATCGATATTTATAGGAGTAAGGGAGGAATTATTTGAATTTACAGAGAATAATACAACAATCCACTTGCTGGAAAGAACAAACCAAAAGAGGTGACTGAAATGCTTGCGATGGGAGTATTATTTGGCATTATTGCTATAATTGGTTTTATGTGGTTATATTATTCGCGTTCGTTTAAACAAGCAGAAGTTTTACTCTTTCAAAAAGGTAGTTTGTTGACAAATCAGTCTAGATATTTAGTATGTCCGAAGTGTGGAAGTGCGCAGGCCAGGAGTGGAGGATATCAAGAGTGTTGCAAAATTAGATTATGAAAGAAGGAAGCCTCACATTATTTTGTGAGGCTTCCTTCCTTACAATTTTTTCGCGCTCCAAATTGTCCAACGATCTCTTTCGATGATAGGAGAGACGTTTTGTAATGCCGTTTGGATATGATGTAGAAGTTGAGAAAGTTCATTATCTGTTAATTCATATAGAATGGATCGTCCGGTTCGAGGAGATAAATCTTGCAGCAATGCTTCTACAGAATCATGTGTTTTTCGTACTTCCCATTGTGTTTGTATGGGGAACACTTGAAGAGAATATTTTTGTAATTCTTGCTGTATAGTAGTGGCTTTTGGTCTTCTTTTTGATTCTATTTCAATGAGTTTTGGAAATACAGAGAAAAAATATCCACGAATGTGTTCAGGATTTCCTGGAATTGTACAATCTTCAATAGTTCGGTCTTGTAAAATAAGTGTACCGTCCTTTTTTAATATGCGAGAAGCCTCTCGTATAAATGTAGGAACATCTTGTAAATGATGGATGACTGCGCGAGAAATGACAAGGTCGAATGATTCGTTAGGATATGGAATGTTATGCGCATCACCGTGAATGAATGAAGTGTTTGGGAAGGCATTACAATTTTCTTTTGCAGCTTGTAATATTTCTTTTGAAAAATCAAGCCCAACAACATTTTTGGCTCCCATAAGAGCAAGTTCTTTCGTATAAATGCCTCCACCACAACCTATATCAATTACTTGTTTGTTTTGTACATCTACAATATTGTTTATTGTTTCCTGCCATGAAATATGTGCGTTACGATTTGCATACGTATACTTATTATTTGCATCATGAAAATTAATGGACATTGTAAAATCCTCCCTTCAGTGTATAGTATAGCTCATTCTATATAATGTAACGTTTTTGTTTTATGCATGAGGATTATAAGAATTTCTTATTGGAAAAGGAGAATCAATTTGAAAGGGAAATATTTAATGTTTTTATGTGTTATTTTACTCGCGTCGTGTGGTCAAGCCGAGCAAAAGAAGGAATCGAAACAAGTAGAGGAGACAGTGAATGAAGTGAAAGAACCATTACAAATAACTGTTATACAAAAAGGTAAAGAAGAAAAAAATTTAAAGAAAATGGATGCGGAGTTGGTGGTGGATATTATAAACAAAGCGGAAAAACAAGAAGTAACGGGTAGTTTTGGTGAACCGGAATATGAAATACAAATTAGTAGAGATGGGAAAATAGAAACATATTATGCATGGTTAAGAGGAGAAGATCGCCGAGGATGGATTCAATATAAGAAAGATATGTATATGCTGAACGAAAAAGATACTGAAAAACTTTTGGCTATATTTCCAAAGATTCCAGAACAAAAAGAAGATGAGATACAAGTAGGGCCTTTAACGGAAGTAACGAAAAAAGATTTGCAGATTACCGCGTTTCATATTAAAGCAGGCGATCAAAAAATAAATTATACGGTACGTTATACGATTTCACAATCACTATATAATAAGTTAGCAAAGGAACAAGAATATTATTTGCAATTGATTTTCCCTGAAAAGGTTCAAAAATTAATTGGAGCAAAAGATAGTGAAATGATTTCAGCTGAAAAAGTAAAGGAAGGGTATAAACAGTATGAATTGAATGTTACTGTTCCGATAAAAGATGCTTCAGAATCACAATTAAAATCACTAGAAACCTATTATGATAATTACGATTTACAAATATTAAATAGTAAGAAAGAAAAAGTAGGAGCATTTCAAAACATTATTCAAATTGTTAAAGAGTATGGTGAAAAAATGAATTTACAAAGATAAAGTGAAACTTTAATCAGTGGGGGGAATCCCCCGCTGATTTTAGCACGACTCCCACCTAACTTCT
>NZ_JBALMG010000064.1:50571-61527 GCF_036963225.1 Bacillus sp. JJ783
CAAATAGCGGGATAAATATGAATCGTAAAGTCTATATGGCCTTTCCTAGGAAATGATAATAGAGGGGAAAGGTCCCCCTCTATTATTTTGCTTTTGCAGATGGATCATTCATTGATTTTCGTGTAATTAGAAAAGAAATCATAAGAGCAGAAAGAATAATAAGGGCTATAAATAAGTGATTTGGCAACCAATCTAATAATAATACGTAGCTGACGGTATAAAAAATAAGAGTTGAAGCTAAAAACGATAGAGCGCCTATCATAAGAGATTGTAATTTCATTTGTATTTACCTCCTTTTATTTTTATTTTTGGCTAAAAATGGATGAAATAAACATTATTTCTAACAATAGAAAAAAATATGTCATAATAGAGAAAAGAATAAGTTTTGATGAGTGTATATGGCTCAGTAAAGCGAGATAAAGGAGAGGAAAATGAAAAATAATAAAAAAGGATTATGGGGAGTTATCGTTGCAATAGGGTTATTTTTACTGTCTAAGTTAAAATGGGTATTTGCCATTTTTAAGTTAGCAAAATTTTCAACTGTATTTAGTATGTTTTTATCGCTTGGTGCATACGCAGTCATATATGGTTGGAAGTTTGGGGTAGCACTCGTTTATTTGTTGTTTGTACATGAGATGGGGCATTTATGGGCAGCACGAAAGAAAGGTATACCAACATCGCCAGCAATCTTCATACCTTTTATGGGGGCTCTTATTGGGATGAAAGAGATGCCGAAAAATGCAAAAGATGAAGCATACATTGCCTATATGGGACCTCTTTTCGGATTGCTTTCATTTTTACCCGCGATTCCACTTTATCTGGTAACGAAAGAGCCGTTTTGGGCGCTTATTATTTTACTTGGCAGTATGATTAATTTCTTTAACTTAATTCCAGTTTCTCCGTTAGATGGTGGACGAATAATTTCAGTTGTAAGTACGAAAATTTGGGGAGCAGGGCTAGTTTTACTACTCGGCTATTCTATTTACTATAAGAGTATTTTGGGAGGATTTATTGTTATTATCGGCTGCATGGAACTATATAGAGTAATAAAGAGAGATGAGCCGATTAAGGAATTAGGATATAGAATCGATGGAATGAAAGCATATGTTGCTAGGCTTGAAGAGGAATTAAAAGAAACTGGTGCGGTGCATCGAACGATTTATATGATTCACCATGAGATGAATGTATTAAAACAAAGAGAACGTGAAAAAGAATTAAAAACAGGAGAACTTCAAAAGATTGAAGTGCTAGAGTACCTTTTACCAAAGTTTGAGCCGCTTGATTATGTCCCATATGAAGATGAAAAAGAAATGCATACAATTCATATAAGAGAAGCATTTGAAATGTCAGAAAGAAAATTAAATGAATGGGAAACAGAAAAAGAACAACAAGAAAATTATTATAAAGTCGATACGAAAACGAAATGGACAGTATTTGCTTGTTATATCGGATTAATGGCTATACTCGGTTATACAGCTTATGAAGGTTATGTTGTTTTACAAGAGCATTTACCAAGGAGAAGTTTGTAGGAAAATAGTGTCGAAATGACAAGAAGGATTTAAACAGGAATTATATTTCTACGAGAGAATGTTACAAGTGTAACAGTACATTGTAATATTCATAGTAGAAAAGGGGTTCTGTATATGAAGAGATTGTTAAGTGTATTGGTAACTATTACTGTGATGGCAATAGCGAGCTATAGTCTTATGAAAGTACTATTATATTATGCGAATAAGTCTGCTGGAGTAAATACAGTAGCACAAATAGAAGAGGTACAAGAGAAGAAGAAGACACTCGATTTTGTTCGTACGACACATGAAAGTTATAATAATTTCTTGAATTATGGTAAGGCAGAGAAATATACAGATGGGGACTGGAAACATTTTAAACAATGGTTTCAAGAGCAAGAAGCCTCTTTAAAAAATATACATAAAGAAATAAAAAATGAAAAAATAAAACGCGATGTGAATAGAAGTTATGAAATTGTAAAAAAAGGTGTGGAGCTTCAGAATATGGAGTATGTAATCTATGCTCATCGCGTATACCATGACCTGGATATACTTGTGAATAAATATAAAGGTGAAACGAATATATGGGGGTATACAGAGTTTGGAGATGGGCAGAATATAAGAGTAATTGAACAAGCGATACAAACAAAGTAGTAGGCTAGCTAGAATTCTAGTTAGCTTTTTTTGAGCACAATTAATGAGGGCTAATTAAAATTTACTTAATATGTGCATTGTTCATATATTTTTCACAAAAACACCGTGTTAATAGTGATTAAAATCACAATATGTATTATACAATTCAGTTAAACTAAAAACAGTTAAGGAAATAGAGGAGTGGGATACAATGTTAAGTGCAAAAACAATTGAAATCGTAAAGTCAACAGTACCGTTATTACAGGAAAAAGGCGTTGAAATTACAACGAGATTTTATCAAATTTTATTTTCGGAACATCCGGAGTTATTGAATATTTTCAACCATACGAATCAGAAAAAGGGAAGACAACAACAAGCGTTAGCAAACGCTGTTTATGCAGCTGCAACGTACATTGATAATTTAGAAGCTATTATTCCAGTTGTAAAACAAATCGGTCATAAGCATAGAAGTTTAGGTATTAAAGCAGAGCATTATCCAATAGTAGGTACATGCTTACTACGAGCGATTAAAGAGGTCGCAGGCGCACCTGATGAAGTTTTAAATGCATGGGGAGAAGCGTATGGCGTCATTGCTGATGCATTCATTAGCATTGAAGCGGGTATGTATGAAGAAGCTGCACATAAAGAAGGTGGATGGAAAGATTTCCGCAACTTTGTGATTGTTAAAAAAGTGAAGGAAAGCGACGTTATTACATCATTTTATTTAAAACCTGAAGATGGCGGGAAAGTTTCTTCATTCATCCCAGGACAATATGTAACGATTCAAATAAATATTAAAGGTGAAACATATACACATAATCGTCAATATAGCTTGTCTGATGCTCCAGGAAAAGAATATTATCGTATTAGTGTAAAGAAAGAAAAAGGTGTAGATACACCAGGTGGTAAAGTATCTAATTACTTACATGATCATGTAGGGGAAGGAGATGTCTTACCAGTAAGTGCACCAGCGGGAGATTTCGTATTAAATATGGATTCAACATTACCTGTTGTACTAATTAGTGGTGGGGTAGGGATTACACCGATGATGAGCATGTTAAATACGCTAATTGAACAAGAATCAAAGCGTAATGTATGCTTTGTTCATGCGGCGATAAATAGTAATACACATGCGATGAAAGAGCATGTTGAGACAGTAGAAAAAGAGTATGAACAAGTTAAAGCATATACTTGCTATTCTTCACCGACAGAGCAAGATGTGGAAATGAAGAATTTTGATAAAGAAGGATTCATTGAACGTGAATGGTTACAAACTATTATTCCAACAACTGAAGCAGAATTTTATTTCTGCGGTCCAGTACCATTTATGAAGCATATAAATGCTGCATTAATTGATTTGGGTGTTAAACAAGAGAACATTCATTATGAATTTTTCGGTCCCGCAGCAAGCTTACAATAGATTAATGTTGCCAAGCAAAAAACGAGGTATTATTTTACCTCGTTTTTTGCTTGTTCTCTTAATAAGCGATTAACTGTTTCGCGGCGTACACCTATGAGCTGACCAATTTCAGTTTGTGTTAATATTTCATAAATAGGGATGTCACCTAAATATAAGGTGAACCATTCTTGTAAACGATGAAGGCGCTCTTTAGGAGAGACAGTTGTCAATTGATCGATACGCTGTTGCATCATTCTTAACTTCGATTGTAATTGTATAGCGATATTTTCATATGATGCAGGATTTGCTTGAAGTTTGTCGTACCATTCATTGCTAATTATAGGCTCCACTTCTGTTTTCATTAAAGCGATAGCTGTACCGTGATATTCTTTCGGTGAAATTAAAGAATGGTGAGGTATCGTTTCACCAGGAACGATAATATTAAATAAAAATGGTGTTCCGTCTTCTTCTAACCGAATAACTTTTAATAAACCTGTTTTTATAAAATATAATGGACCGTCCTCACCTTGACGGAATAATACATCTCCCTTATGTAGAATCAATGTTAGCCCCCCATTAAAATATTTCTATTTCTTATATTTTAGCGTATATGTGTAAAGACAATATGCTTTTTAAACAGCAATTTCATTGACGAAATGTATGCTATTACAGTAGTATACTATTTAGTGTGTAATAGTACTAGCAATGAATACGCTGTAGGGGGTTTAGTATATTGTTAGATGCGATGAAGATGACGGATATGAGAATTCCGGCGAATGCTATCATTCATGTAGAAGAGATGAAAGGTGGAGTCGTTTTATCCGTTGAAATAGATGGCCAAATTATTTATACGATGGCTTATGATGAAGAAACAGATAGTTATGCTGAATTATATGATCGAAACGATAAGAGGGCGTGCCAAGTACATGAAGACTTTATGGGATGGTCACTTCTTCACTAAAAAGATGTCAATATGACATCTTTTTTTATTGAATCGATAGATTATACAAAGAAATGAAATATAAGGATAAAATTTGTAATAAATGATTTTGCATTGTTAGCACTTTGTAACTGTAAGATAACTGTTTTTTCGCTATCATAAAGATAACAGTCATAGCTATAGGAGTGATCAACTTGAAGAAAGTACATATTTCAAATTTTATGCTATTAAGTGTTTGTTTAGTTTTATTTGTTCTCCTAGGAGCCTTTTTATATTCATGTGTATAAGAAAAAACGCATTCTAGAAAGAACGCGTTATAAAAATGAAGTAATGATTAATCTAGTTCCAAGAATAATTAATGTGATACGTAATAAATTAATTACTGCATTACCACTTAATTTTGTGTTAATATAAGCCCCGATTTTTCCGCCAATCCATGCACCAGGAATAAGAATTAATGCATAAGCCCAGCTGACATTTCCTAGAGAGATGTGAGTTAAAGAACTTACAATTGCTGAGAGAAATACGATAAACATTGAAGTTGCTACAGCAATGTGTGCTGGGAACGCAAAAAGGAGCATCATCGCTGGCACAAGTAAGGCACCACCACCGATTCCAAATAATCCGGATATAAATCCAACTATAAAGGCAATAAAGATAGCGAGAAATGGTGGAAATTGATAGTCTACAGTATTTCCTTCGTTATCTGTAAAAGATCGCTTAATTACAGTCATATTTGATAGGGAAAGAGGTTTCAATTTGTCTCGTAGTATAAGAAGAATGGAGACGAATATAAGAAAAATCCCAAAGTATAAAGAAAATGTATCTTGGTTTAAAAATTTGTTTGCCCATGATCCGATGATACCACCAGGGCCACTCCCGATAAATAAAATAAGTCCACTTTTATAATCTACCCGTTTATGTTTCATATAAGTAAGGGTAGAAGACAGCCCCGTAAAAACGACGGTTACCATAGAAGTTCCTACTGCGAGTTGTGGTGATAAACTGTGTAATCCAATTAATAACGGAACGATAATAATTCCGCCTCCAAGTCCGACTAGGCTCCCGACTGTCCCGGCGATTAATCCGATGAAAAGTAACATGATGTATTCCAAAATTGCCAACTCCTCTATATAACTTATCCATCAATCATTATACACGCTTTTTAATAAGAAATAGGCTTGTTCACAAAAAAGTCGTCTTCCTAGAAAAATAAGGAAGACGACTTTTGATTAAAAGATTAAGTGTAATAAGTAGTAAAATAATGCAGCTAAAGAAGCTGAAATAGGAAGTGTAATAACCCATGTAATTAACATGCGTTTTGCAGTTCCCCATTTTACACCTTTCACACGATGTGAAGCACCAACCCCTAAAATAGAAGAAGAGATAACGTGCGTTGTACTAACCGGTAAGTGAATGAATGTTGCACCGAAAATAACAAGTGATGATGATAAATCAGCAGCTACACCATTTACAGGACGAATTTTCATAATTTGTCCACCGACAGTTTTAATAATTTTCCATCCACCGACAGAAGTACCAAGACCCATTGCGATTGCACAACATAATTGTACCCAGAACGGGATGTCGTCAGAAGTATGATAGTTATTGGCCATAAGAGCCATCGTAATGATTCCCATTGCTTTTTGTGCATCATTCGTACCATGTGTGTAAGCTTGTAATGCTGCAGTGAAAATCTGGAATATACGGAAGTTCTTGTTCGTTTTCGTTAAGTTAAAGTTTTTAAAGACCACTTTAAAAATACTATATACGATGTAACCAATAACAAAGGCGATAATCGGTGAAATGATTAAAGCTTCAAGAATTTTTATAAACCCTTTATAGTTTAATGAGCTAATACCAGCAGCAGCAATTGCTGCACCAGCGATTGCGCCAATGATTGCATGCGAAGAACTACTTGGAATGCCATAGTACCAAGTGAGCAAATTCCAGACTATTGCCGCAAGCAAAGCAGCTAAAATTACAAGAGAACCATTTGGCAAGGCAAACGGGTCAACGATATCTTTTGTAATAGTTTTTGCTACACCTGTAAATGTCATTGCACCTAAAAAGTTCATAATAGCTGCCATAACAATTGCATGTCTAGGCTTTAGAGCTTTCGTTGAAACAGCCGTTGCAATAGCGTTTGCTGTATCGTGAAATCCATTGATAAAGTCAAAAGCTAAAGCGCAAATGACTACTAAAACGGTCAGTATCAAGAGTGTATCCATGATCAAACTCCTTACGCGTTCTTCATAATGATTGTTTCTAATACGTTTGCAACGCTTTGACAGCTATCAGCTACTTCTTCAAGCTCTTCGTAAATCTCTTTAAATTGAATAATCTTAATCGGATCTTTCTCACGAGAGAATAGGTGCTTAATCGCATGACGGCGAATATCATCACATTGTGACTCGTAATCCTTAATCTTAATAGCGTTCGTACGAATGTCGACTAACTTCTTTTTAGACAGTAGTTCAACAGAGTTTGCAATTTCAATTGCACATTGATTAATTGCTTCTACGAATTTAATCATGTATTCATCAGCTTCTGTAATAGAATACATTTCGAACAGACCAGCACTGTGATCTAATCCGTCTAATACATCATCCATACTCATTGCAAGCTGTAGGATGTCTTCACGTTCAATAGGAGTAATAAACGCTTTGTTTAGCTCCATAATGATTTCGTGAATAAATGAGTCACCTTTTGACTCATATTCTTTCATGCGCATAGAAAACTCTTTTAAATCGCTAGCATTTTTAATTTTATACTCCACGAAAAACTGCGCGCCTTCTTTTAAATTTTCGGAAACGTTCATTAGCATTTCAGAAAATTTATCTTTTTTTGATTTAAAGACCATTATTGTTACCCCCACAAAAGTAATATATGTAAAATATATTGGCTAGTCAATTCTAACAAAAAACTGTCGTTTTTTAAAACATTTTATCGAAAAGTTTACAAAAACTTAACATAACTCACATTGTTGTATTAATAATATTAATATCAATGGTGAATATCTTACTTGTAGAATGTCCTTTTCTTGTAAAAAGTATGAATGTGAAAGAAAAGCTTTACACTATAGGAACGACTCGACTACGTTATTATAATAAATTTAAAAGGAGGTATATTCTTCCTTTTAAAAAGAAGCGTGTAAACAAACGAAGGAAGTGAACGAATGAAATTGAAGAACACTCACTTTAAAAAAACGCTTGAGTGGTTCAATCAGAGGAAGAAACTACGCAATTCATTAATTGTATTGGGAAGTTTGCTTGTTACTCTATTTATTGCTGTAAATATAATAATTTCCATTCAAGATATATCTGAATTAAAACAAGCTGTGCCACAACCGACTTTAATTTATGATGCAAATAATGAAGTTGCGACTAAATTAGCTTCTTCTAAAACAGAAGGGGTCAAGAGGAAAGATATTCCTGATATTATGGTTCAAGCAATTGTTGCAGTAGAAGATAAGGAATTTTTTAGTCATCATGGTATTTACTATAGTGGAATCATAAGTGCTGTATTTAAGAACATTACAGCTGGTGAAGTTGTGGCAGGTGGTAGTACAATTACACAACAACTTGCAAAAAATGTATTTTTAACGCAAGACCGTACATTCTCACGGAAAATAAAGGAATACTTTCTAACGAAAAAAATAGAACGTACTTATACGAAAGATGAAATTATTGAAATGTATATGAATCAAATTTATTTTGGTGAAGGTGCTTGGGGGATAAAAAGAGCAGCTAAATCGTATTTTGATAAAGAGGTAAAAGACTTAACAATTTCAGAAGCTGCAACGATTGCAGGATTAATTAAAGCGCCATCTGCGTATTCGCCGTATAAAAACTTTAATAAATCAATTGAAAGACGTAATGTCGTATTAGGTTTAATGAAGGAGCAAGGGTATATTTCTGAAGAACAATATAGTCAGGAGAAAGAATCAGGTCTTGTATTACGACGTGGTGTTGACGATAAATATAAGGGGAAATATTCTCAATACGTAGATTATATTGTTAGAGAAGCGATGGACAAGTATGAATTAACACAAAATGAAATTTTAGCAGGTGGTTATCGTATTTATACGGAACTTGACCCGAAAAAACAACAAGCGGTTGAAGATGTTGTGAATAATGATAGTTATTTTAAAGATAGTGGTTCAGATCAGCTTATGCAAACTGGAGTGGTCCTTATGAATCCAAAAACTGGTGGTGTTCCGGCTTTAGTTGGAGGTAGAGGTCCTTATCAATTTTTACAGTTTAATCATGCAACACAATTAAAAAGACAGCCAGGTTCAACGTTAAAGCCTCTTGCAGTGTATGTACCAGCGTTAGAGCAAGGATATGAAGTATACGATGTCTTAAAAGATGAACCGTTTAATATTAAAGAATATGCACCACAAAATAGTGATCATACGTTCCATGGTAATGTAACGATGTATGAAGCAGTGGCAAAGTCATATAATGTTTCAGCAGTTTGGCTATTAGAGCAAATTGGATTAGATAAAGGATTGAAATCTTTAGAGCGGTTTGGTATTCCATTAGATCCTGAAGACCGTACGTATCCGATTGCTTTAGGGGGTATGCATGTAGGGACTTCACCATTTGTAATGGCTCAAGCGTATAGCGCATTTGCAAATGATGGTGTCCAAGTAGAAGCTCATGCCATTAGAGAAATCCAAAATGCTGAAGGGGAAACAATTGGAAAATGGTATAAGAAAGAAACTCGTGTGACGAATGAGAAAGTTGCCCAAAAGATGACATACTTATTAAAAGGTGTTATTGAAAGGGGAACAGGTGAAAAAGCGAAAGTTAATAATATCGATACCGCAGGCAAGACAGGGACTACCCAGCTTGTAAATGGACCAAGCACTGGTGCGAAGGATTCGTGGTTTGTTGGATACACACCGGATTTAGTAGGTGCGATTTGGGTAGGGTATGATAAAACGGATAGTGAGCATTATGTGCCAGGAGGCAGCCAAATTACAACGACAATGTTCCGGGACATTATGAAGAAAGCGAATGGAAATCCAACTCAAAAGGCATTTCAGTTATCACTAATACCTGAGGCGGATTATACAAAACAATTAAAAACGATTGAGGAAGAAAAACGAAGGAAAGAAGAAGAGAGAAAACGAAAAGAAGAGGAAGAACAAAGAAAAGAACAGCAAAATGAATGGATAGATAAAGTAAAAGAGTGGATTCCATTTTGGTAAAAAAAGAGGCGAATAACGAGTTCGCCTCTTTTTTATGAGAAATGAGTGATTTTATCTCGATTCAAAATGTGGCAACAGAAAAGAAGTTAGGTGAGAATCGAGCTGCCTATAAAAATGTGATTGGTTTAACTTAATAATAAGTGGGGATGGGAAAAGCGCCACTTATTAAAGCTTCAGTTTATTTGTTTAGCGTAATATTAGTCCTGCCGAAGGATTGAGAATCAAACGTGACGGTTATTATTCCTTTACTAATAGGTTCATATGGTAATTCCTCTTCGAAACTTCCAGTATTTTCATTATGGATAGAGAGTGTTATTTCATCAACGTCTTTATTTTTATATTGATCTTTAATCGTTTCAGCGATTTGAAGTAGGTTTTCATAACTAGAAGCTTCTGTAATAAGCATTCCTTTTATAACTTTTTTTTCATTTTGTGTGGAAGAGGAATACGGGATGTTGTTTTGTTTTGTATACAGAAGTTCGTATGGAATTGTTTTTCTTTCTGCTTTTGAAACATTTGAATATTTTAGAGTTAAAAGAAACCCTATACATAAAATTATGCAAACCATAAGAACAAACCAAAAACGTGTCAGTGATATAATTCTCATTATCATCCCTCTTTCATGTCTTTGTCTTCACTATTTATCATACAAAAAGAGGATTAAGCTAGAGTAAATTTGAAGTAAAGAAACGTAAAGAAGGAGCACTTATCCTCCAAAATAAGTGCTCCTTTTTATTAAAAGAGAGATTTAACATGCAATCAAAATAATACAAATTACTATAAATTAAACATTCTTTGTCTTTCAAAAATAAGATAAAAACTAAAAGTTAGTAAATTCGGAAAACTGATAGTGTAGCTGTTGTGTCACCAGTGTTAGGGATGGAAATAGTATTTACTGTAGGTTGTACAGAGATTGTTGTACCAGCTGTTAAAGTAATAATTGTGGAGAAAGAAACCGCACTACCGATAACGTTAGTTGAAAAATTACGAGTAGGTGGTTGACCGTTGAATGAAATACCGAATCCAAACGGTGAAGAACCCGGGAAGGTTGTAGATGCTGAGAAACTAATATCGTATACTCCTGTTTCTAAAATAGTTAAAGTATCTGAAGTGTCATTAAAAGAGAGATTATTTAGTTCGAAAACTTGATCGAATTGGATATTTGTTCCAGGTGATATAGTTTGTGGATTAGAATTTCCTATTGCTGCTATAGTTACAGGGAGTGGTGTGCCCGACGGTCCAGTAGGACCACGAAGTC
>NZ_JBALMG010000065.1:0-7625 GCF_036963225.1 Bacillus sp. JJ783
TAAAAAGAAAAAAAGAATCTATTTGGATTCTTTTTTTCTTTTTATTACATTACATATTTATATAAAGCATGTGCGACACCATGTTCTTCATTTGTTAACGTTTCGTATTGACACATCGCTTTTATTTCTTCAACTGCATTTCCCATTGCAATTGATATATTTACTTTCTCCATCATAGAAACATCGTTTAAGCCATCGCCTATTGCTACAGTGTTTTCAACTGGAATATTAAGATGTTCTGCTAAAGTATATAATCCATTTCCTTTTTGAGCATCTCGATGATTAATCTCTAAATTATGCCAATAGGAAGATGTAATAGCTAAATCCGTATTATGCAGAAACGTTTCTTTTAATTTTTTTAATTTCTCTATGTCATAAGAAAACGGTAAAAGTTTATGCACATGTATATCCATTTCTACAATTGGTTTACAGCTTTCTGTACTATGAAATGCTGTATGCTCAAGGTATAATGCAGCAATCGTTTCTAACTCTTTCAAATCGAAATTTTCTTTTGCATTCTTCACATACTCGATTTCATTACGTACACTCTCTACTCCATAATCCGGTACATACACACCTTTATTAGTATAAAGCTGATAATACAAGCCATTCTCTTCAAGATATTCTACAATCTCAAGTGCCTGCATATTTTGAATTGGATATCTCTTCATCATTTTTTTATCTTTATATATAAGTGCACCATTTTCCGCAATAATCGGACACTCCAAATCAACTTCTAACAAAAGTCGTTCAATATCCACAATAGAACGTCCTGTACAAATTGCTACAACATGGCCAGCTTCTTGACATTTTCGAATTGCTTCTGCATTCTCTTTACTAATCATTTTATTCCCTGAAAGAAGAGTTCCATCTAAATCAATTGCGATTAATTTCATTATTTCTTCACCACTTTCTATAAATACACGAGTTTTTATTAAATAAAAGGTATCGTTTTCATACGAATCTCGTGAAGTACTCCTTATTTATAATTTATGAAAAGCGTTTCAGGTCAAGAAATAATTAAAAATAAAATCCAAAGCTGTTCTTTTTAAAGAAAAGCTTTGGATTTTATGCTATGAATTATAACTAATATATTTTGTCTCACACATGTATACGTTTTTTTCTTCTGTTGGGATATATACGGAAAACTTTTCTAAACGTTTTCCGTATATATGAATAGTGATTGCGCTTTCATTTTTGGCTATTTCTAGAATATGACAATCAGCTGGTGGAATTACTTTATCTGTTTCGCCTTCTCCCAAATAAAGATTTCCTGTATGTGTTAAATAAGAAAGTGAATTTCCAAGCTGCTTCGTTTGAACAAAGTTCTGCACCATTATCCTTCCTGAAAAAACGCCTTCTACTCCCCATGTGCCATCATGATCATGTAATGGTGTAGATTGTCCATCTTTCCATACGAGAGCTAATACTTCAAAACGTTTTAATGGATCTTCATACAGTAAGTGTCGTGCATATTGAGCCGAATTCGCCTTCTGTTTATCTAACGGAAGCCATGTTTTCTTTTCTAAAAGTTCTTCTAATAATGTTTCAATTTCACACACGATTTGTTCTTCCAATAAATCACCATCTATTAAATCAGTTACAGCTTTAATAAATGTTTGAAACGTTTTACTCCCATTGCACGTTAACATAAGCATCCTCCTCTACTCTTTTTTCACACACCTCCATACTATAAAACACACTAAAATTTTACAATTGAGAAATAAAAAACAAGGTACAATACAATGTACCTTGTTGAACGTTTTATTGAGTTTTTAAGCGAATAGGTAAGTATTTTAAGGTTTGTTCATTTTCCAATATACATGTTTCTAAATTGAAAGATGGAGATAACTCTATTTTTTCGAAAGCATTTATAAATGTATTTAATGCAATCTCAGCTTCTAAACGTGCAAGCGGTGCCCCTAAGCAAAAGTGAGGACCTTGTACGTATCGCGCTCTTCGAAAAACTTGATTACGAGGCTAGAAAAGAAATTTTGACTACGCGCCAAAACGTGCTTCAAGAACAACTTACAGCCATCCAATCCCTTGACGTTGTCTCACCTTTTATTACAGAAGTTGCTGAATTTACTACGTCACGTATTGAACATGAATTACATTGGATTACATCACTTATGAAGAAAATATAAAAAAATAACAAGAAAAGTTAAAAACAATGAATGAAAATGAGATTTATTATCAATACTATAATTAATAAAAGGGCAACCACGATTTGGCTACCCTTCAAAAACTTATATTTCTGGATCGAAAGTTTTACAATCTGTTTCTTCCGTAGTAGAAGCTTGTTTCCCTTTATTACTTACTACATAAATTGCATCTGCACTACATTTGTTACCGTTAGCCCAAAATTTACAGTTGTTTACTTCACATAAAACGTCTTGTGCCATAGTATCACACCTCCTTGTTCTATTATCATTAACAAAATTCGGAGGTATGATACTCTTTGTCATGCATTTTTTATTACCTTTTTAGCTTTCTTAATGATTCTATATCCCCTCGTACAATAGCATCAATATTTTCGGTTATTTTTTCAATGTCAAAATTCCACCATTGAATCTGCAATAATTCATCTATTATTGCATTTGAAAATCTCTCTTTTATTTTATTTGCAGGGTTTCCACCAACAATTGTATATGGTGCGACATCTTTAGTCACAACAGATTTAGCTGCAATTATTGCACCATCACCTATTTTTATTCCAGGCATAATAGTTGTGTCCATACCAACCCAAACGTCATTTCCAATCACTGTATCTCCTTTATAGGGCAGATCAGATAACTGTGGTGTGAATTTCTCCCAGCCATTCCTAAAAATATTAAATGGATATGCCGAAAATCCATCCATTCGATGATTCGCCCCGTTCATAATAAAGGTAACTCCAGACGCAATGCAACAAAATTTACCAATAACGAGACGATCCCCGATAAATTCATAATGATATAATACTTGATCTTCAAATGTTTCCCCATGCTTCGCATCATAGTAAGAATAATCACCAACGATTATATTAGATTTCATTATTGTGTTTTTTATAAAATGAACGTTTTGATTTCCTTCAATTGGGTATTTAACGTTTGGATTAGGATTCATGTTGCACAGCACTTCCTTTACCATTCATTTCACTTTCTACTGCTATAACTGGCTTTAGATTATATATAGGTAAAATAAACAATAATCCAATTATAAATAATAGAGCTGTCCCTTCATACATTGTACTTAAAGAAAAGGTTTCTTTTAACGCTCCAGCAATACTCATCGTTACTACCATAGAACCAGTAAATAATGGACTTAGAATACCATTCACGCGCCCAATAAAATCCGTATCACTATTTTGAATAATAAGCGTATTAATCCCAATTTGAATGCACGGTAAAGCTAATCCGCTAAAAAGTTGTGCAGTAAGTGTAACCCATAAATTTGTGGAATAGCCTATAATACCAATTCCGATTGCCTGACCGAGCATACCTACAATTAACATCTTTTGCGGGGCCACGTTTTTCGCGAATATCATTGCTAAAGCTCCGCCAACAATCATTCCTGCACCATTTACTGTTAATAACCACTGTAAACTTTCTTTTGATAATCCTAGTTGTTCTGTCACAATAAATATTCCGAGCGGCTGGATAAGCCCTATACCGAGTCCAGCTGCCATAAAACATAGACCGAGCAAAGTTAATGCTTTTTTCTTTTTTACATATTGAATACCATCAATCATTTCCTGCAATAGAGTTATTTCTTTTTTCTCTGCTTCGTTTTCAAAATCTTTCGGAAGAAATAACAATACAGCTGCAGCAAGTAAAAAAGCGATACCAGTTATTATTATTGAAATATAGATTCCAAAGCTGTGAAAAATAAATGTTCCAATAATCGGTCCTAACACCATAAATATTGCAAATATCGTTTGATATAATGACATGGCTAATTGAATTTGTTCTGTCGATAAATGTTGTTTAAATAATTTCATTCCGGATGGTTGGGAAAACTGTGAAAGAATCGCAGATATGAGCGTCACAAAAAACACGATTTTCCACGTACCAAACATTAGAGTGATCAATACTGCGAACACTGATATAGAACTTAAAGTTTCACACCATATCATTGTCTTCTTCGGCTTCCATCTATCCGCAAAGGTCCCACCAATAAAGGAGAAGATAAAAATCGGTGCAAATTCGGCAACTGAAATCATCGAAATTGCAAAAGCATCACCTTTCGTCATTTCCATAACATAAAGTAATACTGCAAAGTTCCGAACCCATATTCCAATTTGTAAAAATAATGCTGAAGCAAGAATTCCTTGCACAAATCGATTTTTTAATACTTGTGATACCCCCTGATTTTGATTCGTTTCTGCAGTCGTCGACATAAAAAAGCCTCCTATTTCGTGTTCTAAATAGGAGGCAGCACAAATCATATGAAAAGACTATATATTCGCAGCGCGAAATACATCCCTTTTCTATACATGTACATACTAATCCTATTCAGAAGAATATTTCGTTTTTTAACGAAGATCTCTTACAAATAGAATTAGTTGATCATTGGGATGTTTTCACCCTTCCGTTTCGAATTTAAATAATACATACATACTCTATGTAAATCGTTTTCGATGTATGCATGTCTTAATGTAACTATTCTAGAAAGTCAAAGGTAATTCCTCTAAAGAACGCATTAAGTAATTTCCTTGCCAGTTAATTTCTTCACGATTACCTTTTATTTGTAACGAAGGCAAACGCTTTAACAAAGTAGTAATAGAAATCTTTGCTTCTAACCTAGCAAGTGGTGCTCCTAAACAGAAATGGCTACCATGTCCAAAGGCAATGTGACGGTTATTCTCCCTTGTAATATCGAATACTTCTGGGTTTTCAAATACTGCTTCATCACGGTTTGCTGAAGCTAATGCAATAATAACCATGTCTCCTTTTTGGATTGTTTGATCGTGAATTTGAAACGGCTCAGCCGCCCATCTTGCAGTTGTAACCTCAACTGGAGAATAATATCGCAATCCTTCCTCTATAGCTGAATCAATTAGTTTTGAATTTTCTTTTAATAACTGTAATTGATCAGGATTTTCGAGAAGTGCTAATACCGTATTTGTAATTAAATTCACAGTTGTCTCGTGTCCAGCTACGATAAGTAACATAATCATTGAGTATAGTTCCGGGGCACTAAGTTTATGTCCCTCACTTTCAGCAAGTATTAAAGCACTCACCAAATCCTCTTTAGGATCTTGTCGTTTTACATCAACTAAATATTGAAGATATGTAATAAATTCAGATAGTTGCTTTCCAGTTTCTTTTATTTCTTCTGGTGTTACTGGGGAGGCAATGACGGCATGCGACCAAATCCTAAATTTCGCTTGATCCTCTTGTGGAATTCCAAGCATCTCACTTATTACAATAATCGGTAATGGGAATGAATAATCATCCACAAGATTTAATGTACCTTTTCGCTCTATCTCATTTATTAAATCATCCGCTACTCTCTGAATTCTTCCGTCTAATTGTGAAATCATCTTCGGTGTAAAAGCTTTTTGAACTAAAGAGCGTAAACGACTGTGGTTAGGTGGGTCCGAATTTAACATGTGTGTTGTTAAATGATCACTATTGTCAACAGAAAGAAACATGTTCATTGTATCTTTAGAAAACACATTATTTGGATCTTTTTTTAAGCGATTATCTTTTAAAAGCGGCAAGGCATCTTCATATCTTGTAATGAGCCATTCTGTACCAATCTCGACTTTATTAACAAATAAAATAGGTTGCACTTTTCGCGATTCTTTATAAATCTCATAAGCATCTTCTTTAAACTGAGCAGAAGCTAAATTAATGCCATCCTCTATTTTTCGGCCAACCTTATTTTTTATTGACATTGCATTCCCTCACTCTCAATTATTTGTGTAAATCAACCCAACATTTGAATTATACTTCAATAAAAACTAGAAAATTGTAAATTTTTAATTAAAATCTTACTTCGTATATTGAAAAATAAAAAAGTGAGAGAGTAAAATTATTCTACTCTCTCACTTCCTATTATGCGAAGCACATAAAATTACTAATTTGTTGATATCGATAACTTACTTTGCGGCGGCGACCAGCTTGCCAAGTGTAGCCGGATACCCCACTTCTTCTTACTTCTGTCGGAAAAAACCATAAGTCTCTTCCGAATGGACCAGGACGATGTAAACGTAAATATCCCCATCTCCCTAAACAGTTACACATCCATGATTTCATATTGCCCGCTTGTGCAGGAGAAGCAAATGTGGATGGTAAAGACGGAGCTTGTGACGGTGGTGGTGACGTTGGAGCATCTTCCGCATCATCTGGTCTATAATCTTCTAGTTCAACCTCTCTAACTTCGATATCAGGTTCATATCCGTATTGTTGTGGATTATAATACATCGTTTGATCATATGGATAATTTTGTTGGTTATACATATTAACAAATCACCTTCTTTTCATTCATTACCTTTAACATTCATATGTGATATAACACCTATCGGAAGCTTATGTATAGCCCAAATTAAACTAAAAAAATAAAGCTCGTATCTTTTTTTCAAAAATACGAGCTTTTTTATAAACGGAATATATTATTATTTTTTCAACTTCACACTATAAAAACGCATTTGATCTAATGAACCTTCAAATTCAAATACCTCTTGTTTAATTAATACTTTCAAGCGATACTCTAAGAAAGTATCCCCAACTAATTGCTCTACAAGACCAAGCGCTTCACCAATTACTCTCGGAGCTTTAAGGAAGTCTTTATCAGCACCTACTTTTTTCGCACACTCAATAATGAATTGGTCAAAATATTCTTCTTGTACAGAATGCACTTCATTGTCTTTCCAAACTCTTAAAAATTCCATACTATTCGATAAACTATCCCACTCGTGTTCAAGATTCACTCTGCTTTCTTTAGCTAAAAACGGTGATTCTGCAAAACTATTTTGGAAAGTAGCTAAACTTTCGGGCGATAATTCTCCCGTTCCACGTATATCATACTCTTGGTTTAAGATTTCTCTACTCACTTCAGATGTATTAATGATTCGAATATTTTTCTTACCTTTTAATTGCGCCATTACAAAACAAAGGCCTACATGTTCATGTGCGTTATCTGCCTTCCAAATGGTAATAGGTGTTTCATTAGGAATAGAATGTAGTTCTTCTAAAGTTTCCATAAATCTTGGTAAATATTCTTCTTCAAAATAACTATCATAAGAAGTTAAGTTGTTTAATAACCATTGCTGTCTTGCGAGTTGCCCTTTATTCGTATGTAATTGATTAATCGGTCCAATTGAAAAGAATTCAGAGAATGCAACAACACTCTCCTCAAATAGTTCTTCTTGACTTAACATATATTTTAAACACCCAGTTGTTGAATCATCAAAAGCGATATGAATGTGTGTACTTTCTTTTACATTCTTTTTATAAGATGTATTACTCGTTAGTTGCTTAGGTATACTTATCAAGTGTTTAATCGTATCTTCACTATAGTTCTCTTCTAATAAATCTAATTGTATAAGAATGCTTTGCAGGAAATGTTTTGCGTCATCCTCAGACATTTCATCAACAACATTTTTAATTTTATCTATCATGTAAATCCCTCTATTC
>NZ_JBALMG010000066.1:0-1319 GCF_036963225.1 Bacillus sp. JJ783
TGATATTATCCCCTTAAGGTAGACAGTGTAAAAAGACCATGAACAAACATGGATGTTACACTTCTACTTGGAGGGGATTTTATTATGGCTAAAAAAGGGTCTACATTTCAAACTTATTCAAATGAATTAAAGATACAAGCTGTAGAAAGTTTTTTAAATGGTGAGGGTAGTCAATCAGCTATAGCGAAGAAATATGGACTTAAAAGTAGAACGCAATTAATAGAGTGGGTTAGGAAATATCAAGAAACAGGCGGTATTTCAGACTCACGGGGAAAAAGTAGTGGTAATAAGGGCCTCAAAAACCCCTTGAAAGGTCGTCCTCGTACGAAATTCGATAGTATGGAAGAGGAGTTGGAATACTACAAGGCACAGGTGGCGTACTTAAAAAAGCAGTATCCAAATCTGTAGGAGGTGTCCTTGCTCAAACAGCTAAGTACGAGATTATTGAAGAACTACGTTCTCGATACAAAGTAATCTGGCTTGTCGTCATTGCTCAGTTAAATCGTTCTAGCTACTATAAGTGGCGTTCAACACGTATGCAAAGAAAATTACGTTTTTCAAAGGATGATACATTGCGTGAACAAATTCAAGCGATTCACATAAAACACAAGGAATATGGCTATCCTCGTATGACAATTGCCTTACGAGAAGAGGGCTTTTTAGTGAATCACAAAAAAGTATGTAGACTTATGCAAGAGCTTCAAATTCAATCGATCATCCGTAAAAAGCGACGCTTTTTTAAAGGGAAATCCTCAAAGATTTTCCCAAATGTAGTAGAACGCCAATTCCAAAATCGCAAACAAAATGAGGTATTTGTCACAGACATCACTTACTTGCCATTCAAAGATAATTTTCTCTATTTATCGGTCGTCCAAGACATTTACAATAATGAAATTGTTGCTTGGAAACTCTCACATCGCAATGATCTACAACTTGTTCTCGATACACTTGATTTAGCAACACAAAAAAGAGATGTGTATGGAACCATCATCCACTCAGATCAAGGATTCCAATACACATCTCATGCTTATCATCGTACGCTTCAACAGCTAGGTGCCATCGGCAGCCACTCTCGCAAAGGAAACTGCCATGACAATGCTTGTATTGAATCATTCTTTTCTCATTTTAAATCTGAAATGTTTTATCTCAATTATTATCAAACAAAAGAAGAATTGATTCAAGCAATTGAAACATACATCTATCATTATAACTACAAACGATTCCAAAAACGACTCAATCATCGAGCTCCGATTGAATATCGAATCTCAATGGCTGCTTAGTCTTTTTTAAAAGCTGTCTACTTGACGGGGATAAGACCA
>NZ_JBALMG010000067.1:0-12063 GCF_036963225.1 Bacillus sp. JJ783
ATCAAACTTTATTCCAAAGTAACATTATTTTTAGAAATTAACTTTAAAAAATCATACTCTCATCAAAAAACGGCTTCTCAGATTTCGATATAACCAATGTTTATTCAAAAGTGAGTGACATAAGACCTAAATAACAAAGGATGTGTTGTAAGTGGAAATAAGCGGTTTAAAGTGAGTTAAGGATGTTAATAAGAATTTTTTATAAAATATCTGAAAAACAAACAAATAACCTTGTAAGGTTATTTTATAAAGATAAGGAGTGAAAATGTTGGAGAATACAGTAAAAGAAATCATTGATGATTTAGAGTATCTGTTCAGGAATGGAGAAATTGGCATGGAAGTAAGGAATCCGGCTTACTATCAGAGGTTTTGTAAAGTACTGGATGCAACAGATATGCGCTATGATTTACACATTCACGAATATGATGAGGATTCTCTAGTTGTTAAATTAGTGTAAAATACAAATGTTTTAAGGGGTTAATTTTCTTGAAGTATAAAAAGGAAATGGGGAGGAAAAGGATATGAAAATTGGTACATCTGAATGGCTTTCTCTTAGTAAGGATATTAAGCTGAAGTTAATCCGTTTGGCTGTCATAGATAGTAAATTTAAGCAAGCAAAATAAAAATCCTTCACTTGCTTAACAGCAAACAAAGGGCTTAGTTAATGAGTGACTGAAGTAGAAGGAAATCTAGTCCATTTCCTTCTTTATTTATTGTAACATAAAAGGAAAAGCACAAACAAAGGAGAATTCCCATGAAAGAAATTGATAAATACATGACACCATCTGAAGCAGCTTTTTATTGGGGGATTCTTCGTGAGACAATTAAGAATAAATATAGCCCCTCTCTAATGAACGAGAAGCAAATAAATGATTTAGAGCGCATGTTACAAGAAGGGTTAGTGAAGTACTTTTTGCATCCTGAAGGGAAGCGTAAGGAATGGATTATAAGCCGACAGGCAATGTATGAATGGTTTGGAGAACCAAAGGACAAGTAAGAAAGGATGATAAAAATGCAAGAGGAAACATTTTCTCTGTGGGGAAGTTTCAAGAGTGCATTTAGTTTGATTATTTGGTTTTGGATTGTTATGTTTTTGCTATTTGGTGAAAGCTTGTTTCAATAGAATCAAGTCGAAAGTCTAAATACCCTTAGGTAGCTCTCATAGGTGTAAAATCTATGGGGCTTTTTTTAATAAGGGAAACATAAAATTTCACGTACCGTAATGTTTAATAAAAAAACAAACTACATAATCAATAGTCTACATTTAATTTTATGTTGAATTAATCTGCTAAATGGATACTGTAGGGGTATGTGTAGCAATGGAACAAAATCACGCAACAAGCATTAGCGGACATTATGAACCTGTTCCTATAAAGAATCAGGTTCTTTTTTGATTTGGTTGTTTTCTTCATATATTAATGTACGTAATTGTCCATCTTTTACTTCTTCTGTGAGAATAAATGAATACCGACCTACTATATTAATATGTTTATGTCCTAATAGGGGTCACCATACCATTTCGGGAAAATTGTACGTTTAGACATATTTTGGACACATTTTAATACATTCTTTGTAAAATATCATAATTTTTGATTCCTTTGATTGACTTTTACTATCTATTTCTCATGATTTCAGTGAAAATGAGAAATATGCCAGTATTTCAAACGGGAGGAAACAAGAATGAAATGTTATCAATTACATTTGGAATTAGTGGGATGTCCTTTCCCCATTTGGAGAAAAGTTATTTTACCAGCAAAATTAACTTTTGATGATTTACATGACGTGATTCAATGTTTGTTCCAGTGGGAGCACCAACATTTGTTTGAATTTACTGTAGGTAAATATGTCATCTCAGCCCCACCTGATCTGAGCATTTCCTTTTCTACATTGGGAATGACTACGCCTTCTCCGATGCTACATGCAAATAAAACTATGTTATTTGAACATATCAAAAAAAAGGATCAGATTTTTCAATATGTATATGATTTTGGAGATCATTGGTTGCTACAGATTCAAGTTGAAAATGTACTAGATCAATCTTCTGATGAAGTAACGTGTATAGGAGGAAAAAATGCAGCCCCTTTAGAAGATATTGGAGGCATTCCAGGATATCTTGAATTCTTAGAAGCAATAAAAAATACTTCACATCCACAACATAAACTCTATTCGGAATGGGACTTATTAGATTTTGATTCTTCTTTCTTCGACATACAAGAAGTGAATAAAGGATTAGCCTATTGCGATTGACTCATAAGTAAAGGGGTTCTGAAGCATGTTAAAGTAGATTCTAAAAAGATAAATGAATTTATAGATAATAGCAGAGGAGATCAAGTTATCATTGCGAAAGAGAATCTAGAAAATGCTAAAAAATCTTATGTTTCGAAAGGCGCAAAAGTCGGTGTTTTCACAAAAATTCAGCAACCGGAATTGTCATATAGTGCTTATGATTCATTTACGAAAAAGTTTTATGCAGCAGTCGTACCTGGCTTATTCGGAGCAAGTAATGAAATCTCTGTTTCTTTTGAAAATAAAAATTCCAAACAAACACAACAAGTAACATTAGTGAGAAAGGGAAACGTGTATGAGTCTAAAGAAACTGTAAGTTTGAATGATTTCAATCCATCACAAAAAGTTACATTTGAAATCAATGATGCACAAAAGAAACTTCCGACACAAAAAATCTCTACAGTTGTTACGTATAATAAAGAATATGAAAATTATTTGACCCATCGATTCAGCGACGAACTTATTGTAGAAGGAACTCCTTATACTCTGCAGCTTAGTGGAAAGCCTGTGCTCAGTTATAAAGGAAATGATAAGTGGCAATACCTTGCGTCTGGTGGGAATTACACTCAACCAGTTAATGTAATTATTGAAAGAAAAGGGCAGCCTAAACCTGGACAACCAATCAAAGCAGGTGAAGAGTTACACATTAAAGTTCAAAATAGTGCTTATTCAGGCTATGAATATTTAAAACTTCAAGATAAGTATATCCATTTTGACCAAAAACAAAATGCAAGTACTTTTAAATTTAATCATGCACATAGCCCTGGCTACCTTGATTACCAGAGAGAATGGCACCTACAATCTGATGGTAACAAGTTAGGGTTTTCTACTTATGACGCTGGTTATATCTCATATGGTAATGATAGAGAGACATATGGTGGTAGGTTTGAAGATAAATGGAGTCTCGTCAAAGCTAAGTAAAAGGGAACGGTTTTGTTGCAAAGTTTAAAAAAACATCGGTAATGGACTGAACCCAAAAAGTTAGAAACAAGAATGTAGGCTGCTAATAGGGAATGAGTTCTATATTGAACTCATTCCTTTTAATGTATCCCTCATTCGTTTGTACTTGTAATCATGTATGTAAAAACCCATAGCTAAAGCAGTGGTTTTTTACTATAAAGATCTTGGAAAACAGATACACAATAAAATCGATCCTGACAAGATAAATAAGTAATGTCTGTAATAAAAAATCTGATTTAAATTTTCGATTTATATGATTGGGATACTACTATTTTAAGTGTTTATCTAGTCATATAAGTAATCAAATACTAAATTTATCATCTAGATTATATTGGCACTTTTAATCGTTTTCAGTGACCATAAGACCAAAGTGTAGGATTCTGATTTAGATCTACGATTAGTCGTTACATCTTTCTATCTGAATTTTATATCTGTATTAGATGAAAGCATATAAGAGCACCTTTTGTATTATTGGTGAAAAGAAGAGAGGATTACAGATGAAAAAAAGAATTTTAATCGTAGAAGATGAAGAAAATATTCGAGAAGTATGCAAACGGTATTTAGAAAGAGAAGAATATGAAGTATATACCGCTGTAAATGGCACAGAAGGTTGGGATTTATTCCTTACGTATCAACCAGATTTAATTATTTTAGATTTGATGATGCCGAAAAAAGATGGATGGGAATTATGCGAGGAAATTCGTCAACAATCAAATGTACCTATTATTATGTTAACTGCTAAAGGCGAGGAACGGGATCGAATTTTAGGACTAACAATGGGTGCAGATGATTATGTAACAAAGCCGTTTTCCCCTCGTGAATTAGTACTAAGGGTTCAAATTGTACTAAGAAGAGTCAACCAGATACCGGTACAAGCAAAAGAATCCTTATCAGAAGTGATAGAATTTCCGGATTTGAAAATTTATCCAAAGACGCGATGTGTATTGGTTTGTGAACATGAAGTGGATTTAACAACGAAAGAATTTGAGGTACTTTATGTCATGGCAAAGCATCCAAAACAAGTATTTTCTCGCTCACAACTTCTTGAACGCATTTGGGGTACTGAATATGAAGGGATTACAAACACAGTCACCGTGGTAGTGAGCCGTTTACGTGACAAGCTGGAGAAACATACGATAAAGAATCGTTGGATTCATACAGTTTGGGGCATAGGATATCATTTTGAACCAAATGGAGGAAATGAAACATGAGATTACGTATTCAATTGTTACTGATGAATGTATTAAGTACCAGTATCATGGTACTTGCTATATGGTATAGTGAGACGAAAATGTTACTTGAACCAGAACAAACAAGGCTATTAACAATAATTGCGGTTGTGGCATTTATAATTTCTACGTTTATTTACTGGTTAATGACACGCCCTATCATGAGATCTATCAAAAATTTAATGGCATTAACGAAACAATTTAGTGATAGACAATTTGAAACAATGTATATAATTGGAAAAGAACCACAGGAGTTTAAAGAATTAGCAACAGCCTTTCAACAGATGGCAAAAAAATTAGAAGAAGGGTTTACTAGGTTAGAAGAAGGAGAAAATGCACGTAAGGAGCTGCTTACAAATATTTCACATGACTTACGAACGCCTATGGCTAGCATACAATTGATGATAGAAGCGTTACAAGATAACCTGATTGAAGATCCTGAAATGAGAAAGCAATACTTAGCGACGATCTTAAAAGAAATAGAAAGATTAAGTGGATTAATCAATGACTTATTTGAACTTTCAAAGTTAGAGTTTGAACAAGTAGATTTTTATCCAAGTTTCACACATATAGATAAAGTTCTATTAGATGTATTAGAGTCACATTCTGTCTTATTAGAAGACAAACAGATTGATTTACAATTGCAGGTTCCTGATAGATTACCCCGACTATTAATTATGCCGTGTAAAATAGCAAGGGTCATAGGTAATTTGTTAGATAATGCTATTCGATATTCCCCTGTCTCTGGAACAATTGAGTTGATTGTTGAGGAAAATAAACAAAATCAACAAGTCCAGTTCATTTTGCGTGATGAAGGAGAAGGAATTTCTCCAAATGACCAACTACGCGTATTTGAACGCTTTTTTAGGACAGATCAATCAAGAAGTTCACAATCTGGAGGATCTGGTCTTGGATTAGCCATTGCAAAATCATTGATTGAAAAGCACAAAGGAGAAATTGGTGTGAGAGATCGCGCAGATGGAAAACAGGGAAGTGAATTTTGGTTTACTCTTCCCATCACATCAGAAAAAAATAAGAACGCTGAAAGACTTTTGTAACATTTATGAAAGAGAAATGAAAGACCTTCTTGTTAACATACTACTACACAGTATATTAACGGAGGTCTTTTACTTTATGAAAAGAAAATATATATGGTTTATAGGTGGATTTATAATTGTCATGGGAATGTTATGGTCTTTGTTCCGACCGGAGAAATTATTTATTGATAAGCAAGTGAATGAAGCGTTGCCACAGACAGAAATGCAATCAATGAAAACAAAACAAGCTCAAGAACAAGTTCAGGATCAAGTTCAAGATCAAGTTATAAGTGCAGGTCAGTTTCAAAACGGTGTCCATGAAACAACTGGAACAGCAACAATCTATCAATTAGCGGATGGAAAACGTGTTTTACGACTTTCTAATTTTTCAACATCTAACGGGCCAGATGTGCGAGTAGTATTAGTTCCTACAGATCGTTTAAAAAATAATGAAGATGTGAAAAACCACCAGTATATTGAATTAGGAAAGTTAAAGGGAAACAAAGGCGACCAAAACTATGAAATTCCTGAAGGGATAGATGTAAGTACATATGGCTCGGTTTCTGTTTGGTGTAAGAGATTTAATGAAAACTTTGGTGCTGTGTATTTTAAAAAGTAAGCAAGAAGGTTCTGGTGCAAATATATGAAGAAGAACAAAATAATAATAGATTCCTAGCAGAATCATATCTTATGTCATAAAATTAAATACTTGATGAATGAACTCTTTCTGATTTTGAATAGACTGATGCCGTAAATGAATCTGACCTTTTTTAATCATATGCATGGCTTCCATACCAATTAATATAGAAGTTGCTGTTTTAAATGATTTGAACCCTAACATAGAGTGTATACGCTTCTTAATAAAACGATAATCTTGTTCCACAATGTTATTAAGATATTTTACCTGCCTTATTTGGATGCCTACGGGCATCTTTTTCTCTTTCTTCAACTCTTCAATTGCCATAGGATAGGCTGGGTTCTTGTCTACTGTGATAACACGGGGCTTTGAAACATGAAAAGACCGCAAAGCTTTCTTGAAAAAGCGCTTTGCAGCCTTATGATTTCTTGTTTTATTTAAATAAAAATCAATCATATTTCCTTGTTTGTTTTAAAATGACGCCACACTCTCTCATTTAATTCAGGACTATACTAATGAATCCAACGCATGATGGTCGTATGAGCAATATATCATCCAAATAAAAGGAATCAAAAATACTATCACATTTAATATTATCCCAATCTTTGCTCCAGTATTTTTATCTACTATATGAGACAAAATAGCTAAGAGAAATCCAATTGGACAAAGAAATATAGGTAAAAAAATAGAGAGTCCTGGAATTACAGTTAAAGTAATTTTGTATATAAAGTTAACATTGAATATAATCAATAAAACCGGTATTAAAATTGATATAAATGTACCTATCCTATTTTTTTTACCATAATACCCTCTTTTTTAATTAAAATAATCTATATTTTGGTTCTGGTGCAAATATATGAAGAAGAGCACGGATACTAGTAGGTTCCTAGCGGAATCGTATTTTATACTATAAGTCCAAACACTTTAAACGGTTCCCTGTACGTTATGTTAATCCAATAAAAAGATAAATGGCAGTTCCCCAGATAAACAGGGCGGAGCGTAAGGTTGTATGTTTCTTTTATAGAGATGTACTACTTCAGGTACCGTCAATATTTTTGTGTAAATAAAGAATTCCTTTTCTTGCAGAGGAGAGGGTTCTTTATTTTTTATCTTCAAACATAGCTGTTAGTTCTGATCGAGCTTGATCGAAACCTAAGTGACAACGAGTTGTGAAACGCTGATTGTATGTTTCAAATTGTGAAACAAGGAATCTTTCTACCAATTCTTCATTAGGAAATTGTTATTTGCGCTTCTTTCCCCTACTTTTTTCTTGTTATATAAAAACTATATAGTAAACATGAAATTGAAAAAGTTAGACGGAACATCCTTTTAGAGACTGAATTTCCCTTCAACTAATTCCTACATAATATAAGTAAAAAAGAGATAAGAACACTATTATTAGTGCAGTTTCAAGATTAGATTTATATAGGAAACTACAAGACAAAGTATAAGAAAAAACACCCGCCGAAATTGGAGAATTTTTCAGATGTAGTGGGTTATTCTTTGAAGCGTTTCCGTACGTCTTTAATTCACGAAAAAAATGTCGAATTTATGCGAATTTTGTTGTTTTATTTTATTTCTAGTGATAAAATCTTAATTATAGAGAGAGTGGACACAAACCCCTTCGGATTTAATTTTCTGAAAATTTAGAATTAATATATTTTTATTGTTTGTGCACTTTCCAACTCTACTCTTTCGTTTTTCTATCCTACGGAAAAAAAACGAATTATTATGATTCAAGTCGTTTTTTTTCGTGAAAGTTTTATTTATCATTTTAGATGTAACACGATGAACCGTAACGATAATAACTAGTGGTAAAAAACTATAGAAGAATTTTTTCCTTAATTGAGGATTACCACATTATTAAATGAAATTTGATTTAATAAGTTTCAAAATATATAAATATATTTTGAATTTTGTTATGATTCCATCCGATAATGAAATTCGATAAAGGCAAAATTAGTGAAAGTTAATGGCGCAAAGCTATAGGGACTAAGGTGCATTGCACTATGTCAGCCAGTTGCCGAAAGGTTAGGAAACTACCAAATTTTATTCATGTTGGCTGTTTAATTCCTCATGCCTTTAGGTGTGGGGAATTATTTTATATAAAGGAAGATAATGCAGCAGTCAAAGGTTAAAAACAAAACAAGGGGGACTTATTTTGAAAAAGATTTCATCTTTATTATTAACTATGCCAATTATTTTAGGGAGTGTTGCTACGATTCCGTATACAAAAGTTTCAGCTGCAACGGTGCCATCCAATCAAGAAACATTCAATCTAGAAACATTGAACCAAAAGACAGATCAGGCAATTGCAAATGGTAATTTTGAGGGTCATTTGAGTTATCTCAGTGCGTATCTGAATGTAAAGATTGGAAATATCACTGGAGCGGGTTTACAAAATAAGCTTGCAGACCCAGCATTTTCAGCAGCTTTGGCTCAGTGGCAATTGATCTCACAAACAGGTGCTGCAGCAATGAATACATTCGCTAAAAAAGATGCTGAGCATCAGAAATTTATTAGCTGGACTATGAAAAATACAGATGTGATGAATACATACCTTGAAGGTGGCAGTCCCACAGGAAACAATCCTGTAAATGCACTTGAGATATGGAATACAATATGGAATGCGGATGCAGATTCTCACCAAGGATTGTATTTAAAATTAGCTATAGCTACATCGTTAGCTCATGCTGAACCTATAAAATATTGGACAAACAATAAACCTATTAATCCATTAACAAGGTACCAACATTATAAATTAGCAGATCAAAATAGTGAGTTACTTCCTTGCTTTAGAACATATGATGTTTGGCATTTAAGATTAGTAGTGAATACTTGGTCACCAGAAGAAGATTTAACATGGGCAAGAAAAATGATTAATACGGAACATCCCGAATTGAAAAGTCAAGATAAGATAGGAACAAGTGCATATTTGATTCAGTATGTAACAAACAACAAAGATGGAGTTAGCGTTCAAGCTGGAAATGATGCATTCTATGGTTTAGGTTGGAATCTTTCCTCAATTTACAGAAATGGTGCGGTATGCGGTGGTATTTCAAAGTTTGGTGTGCAAGTAAGTCAAGCCTTTGGTGTGGCAGCCATGCCTGTTACACAGCCTGGACATTGTGCACTCATATGGAATGACAAACCATCTTCTTGGAATTTAGGAAATGATATATTTGGATGGGGAGAATCGGGCCGTCATGATGTAACTGTTATTCCATGGTCAGATAATAGTTTGAAAAATCAAGTACCGAACATATTATTATTTGAAAATGCTGAACGTGATTCAGTAAAACTAGATCAATCAGAGCGATTACGTTGGTTAGCGAAAGCGATATCTTCACCAGCTAAGAAAAGTGCAATTTATAAAACAGCTACTAATATTCTACCAATTAATGTTTTAGTATGGAAAGATTACGTTTCTCTCATGTTACAAAATCCAAATGTAACAGATGCTGAGTGGCAAGAATTAAATAACAGTATCGTTTCTTCTTTTGCTAATGAACCAAGACCGATGATGGATCTTCTTGCTCAAATAAAAAGCCATGTTCTGAATACAAGTGATAGAGCTAAGCTTCAGCAATATACTTTAAATATATTAAATGCATTCTCGACAATAACGAATGTCAATGAGAAACAAGTAGCTAATAATATAAAAGCCCAAATGCCAAGTTTAGGATTGTGCCTTGCTACGTTTAGTTTTGATGGAGCAAATGCAGGGAAATTAATGGGAATAAAAACTGATACGGAATACAGTATTGATGGTGGAAAAACGTATAAAGCTGCTACAAGCAATGATATGCTTCTGAGCAATGAAGAAATCTCAGCAATCAATTCAACAGATGGTATTTTAACAAGAGTGATTGGAACAGAGCAGCCTTTATTAATTCCAATTGGAAAAGCTGGTAAAGTTAATGTTTATGCAAATGATGATGAGAACTCAGTTTTTGGTCTAGACGGTACGATGGAATTCAGCATCGATCAAGGTTCACATTGGACAAAATATAATCCAGCTGCTCCTAATTTACCGAATTTAACAGGAAATGTTACGTTAACAGTTAGAAAATTTGCTACTGGTTTAAATCCAGCAGGCGATGCTGTTAACTTAAAGTTTACTGATACTTCTGTAGCAGGATTAATACCGCGCCAAAACTTATCAATTGCAGGTTTCTCAAGTCAGCAAGATTCAGATGGTAATGCTGCTACAAATGCAAATGATGGAAACCCTGCAACAATGTGGCATACGTTTTGGAATGGAAGCGATAAGGCTCCATACATTACGCTAAAGCTTAATGAAGTTACTAATATATCACAATTAGCTTATGTTCCAAGACAAGGTGGCAATCCTAATGGTAACATAACTAGTTATAATATATACACAAGTATGGATGGAATTAACTTTACAAAAGTTGCAACTGGAACGTGGGAAGATAATAATCTTACAAAGAATGCAAGTTTCAGTAAAGTAAATGCTCAGTATGTAAAGCTTGAAGTTGTATCAGGACACGGTGGATTTGCTTCAGCTTCAGAAATAAAGTTATATAAAAACTAATTGAAAGATGAATGGGGACTGTAGCAAACATATTTTATATGTTTCCTACAGTCTATTTTTTATGTGCTCAAAACAATGATTTATGCGTATCAGATTCTGTAGAAGTAAAAATTGCCAGAGCAATAAAATCAGCATCGCCTTTAGGAGCACTTTTAGTGTTGCTTTGAAATAAAGTTTAATCAAACTTTATTCAAAATCCACAAGATCCCTCAAATTTCATCCAATCTGCTATTCTTATAAATATAAAATGGAAAAATAATATAAATTCACAATAATTTCATGGGGATTTTTCGTATCAAAAGGTATACTTTATCAATACAAGTTTTTACTGTATATATTAAAATGAGAATACCCTTTCAAAGTATGGCAACTCCTTTCACCAATCGTGGAAGGAGTTTTTTTCTGTTTGTAAAGGTATAATCTTGCTTTAGGTTATGCCCATCTCTTCTTACAATGACAAATATATCAACAATATTTCATATCACATTAAATGATTTAAATGTTAAGAAATATAAAATTGAATAGAGAAATATTAAATGCCAACTAAAAACGAACGTATTTTTGTAAAACAGGTTGAAAATTTATGTTAAATAGGAATATAATAAGAACAAACGTTCTATGATGTAGGATAATGCGGTGTATGACTATTCACTTTGCCTAGACCTTGTGTCATTTTTCGCATCCGTTTCTTGCGTGAAATTAGGCTATGATCCACTACAAACAAAGTTAGCAGTAGTTAGCGATACGGCAAGACCAGGTTCTGTTGTTTTAGCTGCTACTAAACCGCTAAAACTATTAGGTATAAAGCAGGGCAGTCGGCTATACGAACTAGCAAATATACCAGGTGTGCTAGTTGTGAATCCGCAGATGGATAGGGGTACAGCCGAGATACGTGTAAAAATAGGTCATATATTTACTTTTATTTCCAATCATATTTAGAATCTGATTTTTTGTTTTTTAATGATTGTTATATCGATAATTAATGATTTTAATTAGTCGGTTTTGCTTCAATGGAGTATCCCCCTTGGTAATTTTAATTCAGTAAAAGTATAATTTATTATTACTTTTACTACTTCAGTTGCATAGCCGTCCCCACCACCATTGCGGAACAAGAACATCGTTTTATAAAAAAAGGATCCGTTCCATGTTGGGATTGAAATCATTTCGAACAGTCACCTATATATTAAGTGGTATCGAAGCTATGCATATGGTTAAAAAAGATCAACCTTATTCAAAAAAACTCTTGAAAACGTTATCAAACATAGTTATAATACAAGTGGATAAAGATAAACAGTAATTGAATACTTTTCACATAGGATTGTGACTGTTCGGCAGGCAAAACCTAAATTCATACCA
>NZ_JBALMG010000067.1:12072-19919 GCF_036963225.1 Bacillus sp. JJ783
TGGTATGAATTTAGGTTTTTTATTTAGGCTAATAAGTAGGTGATGATATATGAAAATCAAAAAAGTATTAAACAATAACGTAGTCTTAGTAGAAAATGATAATAATACAGAAATGATTGTCATGGGTAAAGGTATTGCTTTCCAAAAAAAATCGGGCGAAGATATTGATCCTTCCCAAGTTGATAAAACATTTGTTTTAGAAGCAAAAGGTTTAACAGACAAATTAGCCCATCTCATTAACGAAATTCCATCCGAACATTTGGATTTATCGGATGAAATTATCACCTACGCTAAATCAAAGTTACCTGGAAAAATTGGTGATAATATTTATCTTACCTTAACCGATCATATTAGTTTTTCAATTTCTCGCTTTCAACAAGGTTTCATACTCAAAAACGCGTTGCTTTGGGAAGTAAAGAAATTCTATCGTAATGAATATGAAGTTGCCTTACACGCATTACAAATCATTGAAAAGAAAACTGGTTATAAGCTACCTGAGGATGAAGCTGGTTCGATTGCTCTTCACCTCATTAATGCTCAACAAAACCAAAATGATATGGAAGACACGATGAATATGACGAAAATGGTAAATGATGTTCTTACTATCGTTAAATATCATTACGGTTTAGAGCTAGATGAAAATTCAATTAATTATAGTCGCTTTGTTACTCATTTAAGATATTTTGCCTATAGATTGACTCATAATCAATCTACTATTGAAGGTGAGAAAGAATTATATGAACAAGTAAAGGCAAAATATCCTGAAGCTTATCAATGTACCCAAAAGGTAAAAGCTTATATTGAGTCTACTTATGGTAAAAAACCAAACAAAGATGAAATGCTTTATTTAATGCTTCACATTAACCGTATTACATCACGAGAAAAACATAATAATTGAACCACAGGATTGTGACTGTTCGGCAGGCAAAACCTGAGTTGACTTTTCTTATTCGAGTTCATTATTTCGAATAAGAAAAATCAACTCAGGTTTTTTTTATAAAAATAAAATTAAAGGAGTGCTATAAATGAGCTATACAAGCTTAGCTAAAGAAATTCTCCAACATATTGGTGGAGAGAATAACGTCAATAGTTTAGAACATTGTGCTACACGCTTACGCTTTAAAGTAAAAGACAGCAACAAAGTAAATAAAGAAGTATTAGAAAATGTAAAAGGTGTTATTAGTGTTGTTCAAACTGGTGGCCAACAACAAGTAGTAATTGGTAGCCATGTTTCTGATGTATTTAAAGAAATTAATAAAATTGGTAACTTCTCAAAAGATGCTAATGAAACATCTGAAGAAAAAACATCGCTTTCTGGAAAAATATTTGAATTAATTTCTGGTACGTTTACTCCATTACTAGCACCGCTTGCCGGAGCAGGTATGCTGAAGGCTCTTTTAGGCGTATTAGTCATGTTTGATTTGTTATCAAATCAAAGTGGTACGTATGCTATTTTATCTGCCGCTGGTAATGCTATTCTATACTTCTTACCTATTATGATAGGTTTTACTTTAGCTACGAAATTAGGAGCTAACCCATACATGGGTGGTATTATCGGAGCCGCTCTATTAGAACCCAACTTTACAGCTTTATTAGCTAATGGAGATACAAGCTCATTCCTAGGAATACCAGTTATCTTGATGGACTATTCTTCTCAAATCGTACCATCATTTATCTCAGTACTTATTTACGCTCAATTAGAGAAATTCTTGAAAAAAGTTATATACAAAGATTTACAAATGTTCTTAGTACCAATGCTTTCATTAATGATTATCGTACCATTAGCTGCTATCGCATTCGGTCCTTTTGGAACCTATGTAGGTAAAACGGTTGCTACAGGAATTAATTTCTTAAGTGAACATAGCGGACTATTAACTGGGGCTGTTGTTGGTGGTACCATGGTTTTCCTTATTATGTTTGGATTACATTGGGCTCTTGTTCCAATGAGTATCGAAAACTTAATGAACGGTGGAGACCCAATCGACCCAATGTGGGCTGCAAGTACATTCGCTCAAACGGGTATCGCACTAGGTATCTTCTTAAAAACAAAAAACAAAGAAACAAAATCTCTTGCTGGTTCAACAGCATTAACAGGGATACTTGCAGGTGTAACAGAACCAATTCTATACGGGTTAATTGCAACTCATAAACGTACATTAAAATATGTTGTTATTGTCGGAGCGATTGGTGGTGCTTTCATTGGGGCATTTAAAGCTGAAAACAATGCCTTTGCCCTTCATTCTATATTTACACTAAGTGGTACAACGACACCATGGCTTCCATACTTCTTAATGATTATCATGACAGTAGGGGGAGCAGCAGCCTTAACATATTTCTTAGGTTACGAGAATAAAGAGGAACTACAAAATACAGAAACATCTAAAGAACCTGGTGCAACGGTTGTAAAAAAAGAAGGAATTGTAAGTCCTTTAACAGGAACCATTACTCCTTTAAACCAAGTAAAAGATGCTGTATTTGCATCTGAGGCAATGGGAAAAGGGATTGCGATTGAGCCAACTGTTGGTGAAGTCCATTCACCAGTAAACGGTGTCATTACAACGCTCTTCCCTACTGGACATGCTGTTGGTATTACATCAGATGATGGAGCAGAAATTCTTATTCATATTGGAATTGATACGGTTCAATTAGAAGGGAAATATTTCAATGCACATGTGAAAACGGGTGACAAAGTAACAAAAGGGAAACATTTAATCGACTTTGATATGGAAAAGATTAAAGAGGCTGGCTACCTTGTAACAACACCTGTAATTATTACAAATACTGCACAATATACGGATATCATTGAAACAACTAAAGGACAAATTACTAAAAATGAAGATTTACTAACTCTAATATTTTAATAATATCTAGCTGATTGGGAATGAACTATGCTTATTCCCAATTGGTTGAACATATTTTGGAGGGACAAATAATGTTGAATAGCTTCTCGAAACCGTTTCCAAAAGACTTTTTATGGGGTGGTGCAACGGCAGCAAACCAAATAGAAGGTGCATACCAAGAAAGAGGAAAAGGCCTTTCTACAGCAGACGTATTACCACATGGTGTTTTTAGCCCACAAGATTATTCAATGGAAGGCTATTATCCTTACCACACTGCAATTGATTTTTATCACAACTATAAAGAAGATATCGCCCTTTTTGCTGAAATGGGCTTTAAATGCTTCCGTATGAGTATTGCGTGGACTCGTATTTTCCCAAATGGTGACGAATTAGAACCAAATGAAGAAGGTTTAAAATTTTACGATGACGTATTTGCTGAGTTAGCCAAATATAACATTCAGCCTATTGTTACCATTTCTCACTATGAAATGCCACTCGCTTTAGTGAAAAATTATGGTGGTTGGAAAAACCGTAAACTTATAGAATTTTATGAGCGTTTTGCTAGAACTCTTTTTACTCGCTACAAAGATCAAGTAAAATATTGGATGACATTTAATGAAATTAATTTTGTTATCCATGCCCCATTTACTGGCGGTGGACTTGAGTTTGAGGAAGGAGAAAATGTAAAACACACACAATATCAAGCGGCTCATCACCAATTTGTTGCCAGTGCTCTAGCAGTAAAAGCAGGTCATGAGCTTATTCCGGATAGCAAAATTGGTTGTATGCTTGCCTATGCTCCAACTTATCCTTATTCTTGTAATCCAGAAGATGTGTGGACAGCCATGATGTTAGATCGTGAAACAGTGTTTTTCACAGATGTGCAAGTACGTGGATACTATCCTTCCTATACGGAGCGCTACTTTGCTGAACATAATATTACAATTAAAATGGAGCCTAGTGATGAAGAAATTCTTCGTACTCATAAAGTAGACTATTTAGGCTTCAGTTATTATAACAGCGGTACGGCCTCTGCAACTCCTGAAGAACATAAGGCTTCTGATGGTAACTTACAATTAGGAGGCGTAGAAAACCCATACTTAGAAGCATCCGAATGGGGATGGGAAATCGATCCGAAAGGCCTTCGAATTGCTTTAAATACGTTATACGACCGTTACCAAATTCCTTTATTTATCGTTGAAAGTGGTTTTGGTGCTGTTGATATTTTAGAAAATGAGTCCGTAAATGATGATTACCGTATTAGCTATTTCCGTGACCATATTGCTGAAATGAAGGAAGCTATCGCTGATGGTGTTGACTTAATCGGTTATACTACATGGGGGCCTATTGACCTTGTAAGTGCTTCTACTGCTGAAATGAAAAAACGTTACGGCTTTATCTATGTAGATAAGGATAACGGAGGTAATGGAACATTAAAACGTTACAAAAAGAAAAGCTTCAACTGGTACAAACAAGTCATTGCTTCTAATGGTGAAGATTTAAATTAAGAATGTATAAAGGATGGTCTTAATCAAAGATTGATTAAGACCATCCTTTTATATTTGGTATCTTTAGTAATTTTGTTTTGAATATCCAAACATACGATTCATGTATAATTCTTATATATTTTTATAATCTGACTCATGGATTTTTTCAAGCAAACAGCGTTTAATTTCAATCAATCAAACAATTAATTCATTTTTTGAATACTTTCATTACCTTGTTATATTACATGAAGATTCAATCTATTCTGTGGCATCAATATTGTCATCGTAAATAATTACTATTTAATCTAAATCCTTATTTTATCATTTTAGCTAAGAAGACTCCTTCCTCAAGGAACGCGAAGTGAGTAGGTGGGAGATGAATTGGCTTCGGACAAAGGATGGCAGGAAGCCATCTTAATTGTTCGACATACATAAAGTATTACTTCACTACATATCGAATGTATGTTTGTTGTATAATAGCTACATATCGAAATGGAGGTGAAATGAATGATGATCAATAAAGCATATAAATTTCGTATCTATCCAAATAAAGCACAAGCGACCCTAATCAATAAAACAATTGGTTGTTCTCGTTTTGTATTCAATCATTTCCTATTTCTATGGGATAATGCATACAAAGAAACAGGAAAAGGTTTGACATATGGTACATGCTCTGCCAAACTTCCTGCCATGAAAAAAGAGTTTGTTTGGCTAAAAGAAGTGGATAGTATTGCAATTCAGTCGTCTGTTCGCAACCTTGCGGATGCTTATGCACGCTTTTTCAAAAAACAAAACAGTGCACCCCGTTTCAAATCTAAGAAGAACAACGTACAATCTTATACCACAAAACAAACAAATGAAAACATTGCTGTTATAGGAAATAAAATTAAATTGCCAAAACTAGGTCCTGTTCGATTTGCCAAAAGTCGTGAAGTAAATGGACGTATTTTAAATGCTACAGTTAGGCGGAACCCTTCTGGTAGATATTTTGTGTCACTATTAGTTGAAACAGAAGTGCATGAACTTCCGAAAACAAATTCTTACATTGGAATGGATGTAGGACTAAAAGATTTTGCCATTTTGTCAGATGGAACAACCTATAAAAACCCGAAGTTTTTTCAATCATTAGAAGAGAAGTTGGCTAAAGCACAGCGTGTTCTTTCCAGAAGAACGAAAGGATCTTCTCGCTGGAATAAACAGCGAGTAAAGGTAGCTAGAATTCATGAATACATGACAAATGCTAGAAAAGATTACTTGGACAAAATCTCAACTGAAATCATCAAAAACCACGATGTTATCGGTATAGAGGATTTGCAAGTATCGAATATGTTAAAAAATCATAAGTTAGCAAAAGCAATTAGTGAGGTATCCTGGTCACAGTTTCGAGCCATGTTGGAATACAAAGCAAAATGGTACGGCAAACAAGTCATTGTCGTATCGAAAACATTTGCTTCAAGCCAATTATGTTCTTTTTGTGGATATCAAAACAAAGACGTTAAAAATCTAAACCTACGTAAATGGGACTGCCCTTCTTGTCTTACGCAGCATGATAGAGATATTAACGCAAGTATCAATCTAAAGAATGAAGCGATAAAGCTTCTAACCGCAAGGACTGTGGAGCTAGCCTAATAAATTAGAGTTCGATAGAACTCCTTACTTAGGAATCCCCCTCTTCTAAACGAAGTGAAAGTGGGGGTAGTTCAATAAGGTAGGAAAATAATAATAGAGAAATCCCAATACGCCAGAAATACTCAGTCTAAAACATTTTTTTAATTAAACACTTAGACGACCTAGTAATAGTAATAAAACTCGAATAATTAAACAACTGGATAATACAGACGCTAATAAATATGTGTATTGTTACGATGAATTTATACAATATAAAAATTCCACTGCACCGAATGTCTTTTAAGGATATACAAATACAGACAATTCGTGAAATAAAAGCTTGGTTTAGTATTCTTATAGGTATTTTTTAGATGCTTTAGAGGAAATCGTAAAAGCATTAGGGATGAATATATAAATTGAAGTCCCGGTGAAATCACATGACCAAACAAAAGGCTGGTTAAGCTTTAATACTCAAGATTTCAAGGTGAAGACAAAGGTAAGATATAATCACCATTTTATATTTGACGTAAATGTAAAAATGAAAATTGGAATTACAGAAAGACTTTTCCCATTCGATGTAAGACAGGACAGAGTACAACTGCAAAAAAACATTGAAACGAAACTAAACAGCGATTTCAGGCGCCTAATAAAGAAAATACAGGCCGCTAAAATTGACCCTATTGGACTTGGTGTGTATGCAAGAGCCTATACGTATCCAGAGTGGAAAAAGGCCCAAGATCAATGGGGGAAAACCTTTTCTAAAGCTGATGTAAACGTTAAGGTAAGTGTGACAATTGAAGGGATGGGGACGATTAAGTAATGTTAAGCCAATGATATTCTATTTTGAAAAGAGGTTAATTTATTTTGCACAAAATAAAACCCTAGTTTCCTAGGATAATGGGTATAACATCCCGATTTAATCGAGCGTGTATATAATTAATCAAAACAGTTAAATAGTAAATATTTACCGAAAATAGAGCAGCTAACAAAAGCTAACTGCTCATTCATAATAAATTTAGGGTTCTGTTGCAAAGTTTTCTAATTGAAGCTACACTCTAGAAATAAGTAGCGAGGAGAATCACAAATGCGATATTTTAAAGGGAAACAGTTCAAACAAGATATTATTTTGGTAGCGGTCGGCTACTATTGTCGTTTTGCTTTAAGCTATCGTGATGTCTCTGAAATTCTGAAAGAACGTGGTGTTTCGACCATCTCACAACCATTATGTGCTGGGTTCATGAATATGGGAGCTTGATTTATCAAATTTGGAAGAAGAAAACGAAAAATACCCACATGTCTTGGAAACTAGATGAAACCTATATAAAAGTCAAAGGGAAATGGTGTTATTTATATCGTGCGATTGATATAGAAGGGCACACATTGGATATTCAACTTCGTAAAAAACGAGATTATCAGGCCGCTTATGCTTTTATGAAAAGACTAGTGAAAATGTTTGGAGAACCAACGGTTCTCACTACAAATAAGGCGCCCGTATTACTTTGTACGTTCAAGAAATTACGATAAAAGGAATCGAAACCGTTCATGTACTATACAAACAAAGGCGAAGTCTTCAAACAGACTCCGCCTTTTCGGTGTATCATGAATTACAACAATTACTAGTATCCTCATAATATTTCCTCATACATTCATGCCTCTGTTTATTTCTTGAAAAACTTTGCAACAGAACCTTTATAAAATATGTATTTATTTTTATTAGATAATAATATTAAATGATAATATTTCACATTGTTAAAAAATATATCTTATTACACTATGATTCCCCTCGATTCTCATGCAATTATGCATATGCAAATATAGGGAAACGGTATGTGAAATATTATTATGTTATAGTATTAAAGCTTTTTATGTGTCTAATTTTCCCATTAAATTAGAATAATTACATTTTGAAGAT